>JAJYJD010000180.1 GCA_021789755.1 Bacteroidota bacterium | reverse complement strand
GCCACTGGCGGAAGTGGTACGGACGTGATTGCCGTGGACGTTAGCGACTACAGCATATGGAAGAAGCTACGATGAAAGAGACAAAAGCCACGGTTGCCAAAATACTTTCTTTGGCTCTCGCTTCTGTTTTTAGTGTTTCGTGCAACCACACAACTCAGCCAAGTAATACCGCCATAGTGCAGTATCGGATATATAGTTTAACCACACAGGACTCGGTGGGTCAGGGTGATACGCTATCCGTCACTGCTGGTTTGCTGCTTGACTGCACAAATAAAGTGACGAGTATAGATACAAGCCTCAGGTTCCCTGAAGAGACTATCAGGATATTTGGGACGATATTTACCGGACCTGGTCCAGCGCCAGAATGTCCCGCGGCTTTGAGCAACCTACGAATTCCCCTTGTCAATCCACAGAAAGGAATGTTGCGAGTGGTAGCTCTGCAACCATCTGGAGAAAACATAGTTGATACCGTCATCGTTTATTGATGAACAGAGGCAAATATCAGGACTCATATCGCAAGCGGAGATTAGAGCAGAATGATAGACCTCCTGACCTCATTCCTGAACTTTCTGAGCCAGGAAGTTCCCAATGCGGCCATTGAGCCAGATACCCGCATCATGGATTTTGATCTGTTGGACTTTGCCTGTGCCGCAATCAGGTTTGAAATGGAACACCGCATTGAGATCCCTGATGAACCAATAGAGGATGATTCTAAAACAATAAGGGAATTCATCTCCAGGGTTAGCCAATTGCCAACAGTAGGCGATTCGAACCTCGCGGAGTTCATTAAACGGAAGGAGAGCTTGTTGTCGATTGCAAATGACTGGACACAGGACATCAACATGTTGGAATTAGGTAAAAGAGTCCTGCGGATATGTCCGATCTGATCCGTTATTATCACCCTAAAAAAACGCACACCTCATTAACTCGAGATGGGCGTTTAATTTCACTTCCAGCCAATCGTGTAGCTCTTTACCGGCGCTCCCATTATCAAGTACGCCTCTTTCCCGATTTCAACCTGTTTCCGGCAGGCAATCGCGCATTACTCACCACTATTTAATCAATACCATCTTTTTCGTCGCCGTGTAAGCGCCCGAGTCTATCCTGTAGAAGTACACGCCGCTCGGAAGTCTGCTGGCGTCAAAAGTCACAGAGTACACGCCGGGGTTCTGCTCTCCATTTACGAGCGCCGCCACTTCTCTACCAAGCACATCGTACACTTTCAACACAACCTTGCCGGCGGCTGGAAGCTGATAGCTAATGGCCGTTGTCGGATTGAATGGGTTCGGATAATTCTGCTCGAGACTGAACTTGACGGGGATTCCCGCCTCTCCGGGTCCGTCGACTTTCGTTATCTCCTTAACGAGCGAGAACTGGATCGCGTCGGCCCTCAAAACCACGTTGGAAGTGTTCTCGCCGGAATCCATGACCTTGAGCTCGACCGGCACTCCAGCGGGAAGGTATGATCTCCCGATCGTGACCCAGTTGCCGCTGCCCGCGTTCTGGTCGACGTAAATCGAGTCGAGCGGGATGTTGTCGAGGCTCAGTATGTAAAGCGCCTGTTTGCAAGCGTTGACAGTTAACGGCACAGTCTCCAGGATGTCGTATATTCCGCTCCGGTTGAGCATCGTCGTGTATGTCGCACTCGCGGGAGGAGATTGGTGTAGGTAGGCGTACCGGCTCGATCCTCCGAATCCCGAGGAATTGCTGAAGGCCCACGTGCCGACTTCAGTGTAGCTCGTGCTGTCGCCGTTGTCGACAACCTTGAAGTAGGACCGCACGACCGACATGAACGGAACGGCGTAAACCGCGTTCAGCGAATCGTTACTGTACACGTAGAGTGTGTCGCTCACTTTGCCCATGCTGGAGGGATGCAGTAAGAGCGGGACCGTGATGCTTCCCATCGCCGGAACCGTAGCGGGGAAGACCGCGGTTGTGGTGATCCTGAAGTTGGGTGAGGCGATGCCGCTTATCGTCAAAGTCTTCACCCCGGAGTTCTCAAGCTCGAGATTGTAAGAGGCCGAATCGTCTTGACTCACCATCCCGAAGTCGATCGGGCTTTGCGGTATCGACAGTCTTCGGTCCGTCACTAGCGCAGTGAGTTTTATTACGTCCGCTACTGCTGTGCCGCCGCTGATCCCGTCTGTGTATTCGGTCATGTCAATCCTGTTCACCGCCGCGGAGTCGAGCATTTCGGTACCGACGTACACCCACTGGTTGTCAGGAAGCGGGGCATTGAAGAATGTGGAATCGATCGCATGTCCAGCGGAGTAAATTCTGATTCGTGTATGGCTGACCGGATCCGAGACCTTCGGCACCTGTACGAAGATGCTGTAACGACGGGTCTGACTGATGTCGGGGGTCCAGGCTACCTCCGCCGTGTCATTCGTTCCGAGCACGGCCTGCCTGGAGTCGGTCCCCCACGCGGCATTGGAAGAGGTCGACCAGTTCCCTCTCGTCTCCGCGTAACCGCTGTCGGCGTTGTCTATATAAATGTCGTCCGGGACGAACCTGATGTACGCGGTCGACAGGTTGCCCACGGTATCTGTTACTGCTACTCCCGCTTTCGCGAGTGAGCCGACGTCGAATGATAATGTGGACTTCCATGTGTTGGTTCCGGTCGACTGGCACGGGACGATCGAATAGTTGCCGTTCATGTCCTTGACAGCGAGGAAAGGTGCCGCCTGAAATATCGGCTCATTTGTCGTTATGACGAAATCGATATTGCCGCCGTTCTGTTCGTATTGAAAATTCAACTGAGGCTTAGGAAGGCCTGTGGCGTTCAACCATCTCTGCATCGCTTCGACGGCGGTACAGTACCTGAATTTTATGTTCGGATATTTTGCGGCAGTCACGTGAAGAATGCTGTCTATCCTGGAGACGTTGTCGAGGTAGTTGTCCTCCGGGAGATGCGCCCACATGCAGACCACCTGGTCGATCCCTTTTTGGGCCTGCGAGAAGACGTGGGACATCAGCGTCGTGTCCATGTTCGCCATGTATATCGACCTGTTGTCCCATCCTTTCCCGTCGCCGGGAAGCTGATAGTTGGTTGTGGATGGATGAAACGGGACAAACTCACTCGATGACTTCGACCAATCATATATGTTGTCGAGAGGCTCAACGGTATCTGCGCGGACATTCGGGTAGTCGTCGTGCATACTGAATGGGATCAGAGTATTCAGGTAATTCTGCCAGTCGTTGTCCATGTAATGCCAGCCGCTGCGGAATGATACGGGAAAGACGTTCTCTTCGAGGAGGTACTGCGCCAGCACCAGGTCGAAATCCTCCTTGAATTCGGAAAACTTCGTCGACTGGTTCCAGTAATACTTGCCGTCGCCGTTGAAGTCGGACCAAATCCAGTCGTGGTAATGAAGGGTGACTTCGTCGCCCCACTGCGCGATGGCGTCCCCGTGATATTTCTTCATGAGATAAAGGACCATCGTGTTATCGAGCGGGACGTTGTTGTTCGTCGCATAGCGGAAGGTATTGCCGCCCATTATCCACCAGGTCAGCTTTACCGTCTGTCCGTAAGAATCAGTAAGCCGGTTCCTGAACGACGGGTCCATAACCTTATAGCCGTTCATACTCGGATCGGTATACAGCCCGAACCCGTAATGATCGTGATAGGTGTCGACGTTCAGCCCGTCCCAGATTCCCGTATCCGAGCCGAGCACGATGTAGACTTTTCCCTGTGCGAATGAGTAAACCATGGGGATTAACTGAAGAATTATTAGCAGTATTGCAAGACGAGTTTTCATGGTACGACCGTTCTTTAGTTTCACAAAAAGGGAATGTCCAGTCCCTGTCCCTGCTTGCAACTAATATTGCAAGAATGGAGGGATTCCGCAAGATGGCACGAAGAAGATGGAGATAATTAGTTCACGCTGAAAAAGTCGATTAAGAGATTGAATATTTTAATTGATACATGTTTATTGACGTAAGCATTTCAGCGGGATGTCGTGAACTCCCTGCATGAAGGAGTAAATCAGGTCATCTGCCAGAGGTTGTAGGGGCAGGTCATGAGAGCATCCGACTTGTTCGGTGATCTCGTAGATATCTTCTGCCGATTTCCGTTGCAATCGTGATAGTACAGGTAGTAAATCCCGTTTGGTCTTTTGGATAAAAACATTACCTTGCTCCTTAATGGTTAAGTGTGATTCAAGGAGTTCGGAAAGTCACCGGGGAAGTGGTGACTAAAGTGGTGACTCTACTTTCAGTCCCCATGTCTCAGACAAGAAAATCGCGGTGAAAGACTGTTGGGAATTCGTGTGAATCGGGAGGCTTTCGTGGACAGGGGCGGAATCGAACCGCCGACACACGGATTTTCAGTCCGTTGCTCTACCGACTGAGCTACCTGTCCGGAATTGAAAAAATAATATACCCTAAAACGCCCAATTCTTCAAGATTTTTCTTGGCCCGATGATTTCACCTCGGAGACGGTAAGCCGCGAAGATTGATAGTACTTGCAACGGGGGGGCAGGAAACCAAACTGAATCCGCTATGAAACGCGAAAGGAATTATGGCCCTTCCATTGGAGTAATATATTCCTTCTTTGCGTCCTGGCGCCATTGCGGCAATACCAAAAGCCAGCTTGCATGTTGGGTCACGGTTGAGCTATTTTTGTAAAAACATCTGCATGCTCAATGTCGTGAAACCCCCGCGCCTTAGAAAAGGCGATCTCATATCCATCGTGTCACCGGCAAGTTCTCCTACTGACACTTCAAAAGTCGACTCCGGCGTCCGGTACTTCGAGTCACTCGGATACAGGGTGACCGTCGGCAAGAACGCCCGCAATGTGGCCGGCTATCTCGCAGGCACTGACGAAGAACGCGCGGGGGATCTCAATGAGGCGTTTAAAAACAAAAATGTCAAAGCGATAATCTGCTCACGCGGCGGATATGGGTCGTCGAGGATTCTCGACCGACTCGACTACGGCGCGATAAGAAGGAATCCGAAAATACTCGTCGGCTATTCGGACATCACTGCGCTTCACATGGCAATCTTGAAAAAGACCGGACTCGTGACCTTCAGCGGACCGATGGTCGCGATGGAATTCGGGGACAAAATCGATCCCTACAGCGAAACCACGTTCTTCGACATGGTGACACACGACAAGACTCCGGGCCGGCTGAAAATACAAAAAGATTCTAAACCGGTATTCAGGGGTAAAATAAGTGCAAAGGGGCGAATCATCGGGGGAAACCTCTCCCTTATTACCTCTATCCTCGGGACTAAATATGTACCTGATTTCGACGGCAGCCTCCTCCTTATAGAGGAAGTTTCCGAGGAGCCCTATTCAATCGACAGGATGCTGACGCAACTTCGACTCGCCGGTATCCTGGATAAAGTGTCGGCGTTCGCGCTCGGACAGTTCACCAACTGTGCTCCCGAAGAGCCCGACAAACCTCACCGTACGCTCGACCAAATACTGCGCGAGGATATCCTCTCGATGGGGAAACCTTCAGTCTCCAACCTTGCCTACGGCCATGTGCCGGTGAAGATGACCCTGCCAATTGGAGTGATGGCTTCTATAGACCCGGTGAAGCGGCAGTTCTCCATCGACGAACCCGCGGTTAGCTGAGGTTTCACCGCAAAGACGCTGAGACGCAAAGATGATTATCTCTTCCCATGGTAGGGCTCCTGGATGTTTCACCGCAAAGACGCTGAGGCGCGAAGATGATTATCCTTTCCCATGGACGGGCAGGATTGCATCCACGGATTTCACTTCGATGATTATTTCATCTTCCACCAGAATGTCTATCCTGAAGTCCTTTGAAATTTCTTGTCCTTTGTAGATTAGCGGCAAGACAACCTGGTTCTTTGCTTTGATTCCCCGAAGTTTGAATTCGTGCATGAGGCAAGCTTCATACACCGACTCAAGCAATCCCGGTCCGATTGCCTTATGAACCGCGATGCACGCATCAAGGATCTCTTTTGACAGCTTGTTAAGGTACGTCCTATCCATTCCCAGCCTCCTTTCGGATGAAACGCTTCCGTTATCCGTTTGAAATATAGAACAAATGTCCACGATGGCCAACCAATCTATCTTAGCGCCCCCTATGCACCTTTGAAATTCCGTCTCTCGCCCGACGGGAGAATATCAATATACTTTGCGCCTTGGCGCCTCAGCGGTGAAACCGCAGTTCAATACCTGTTGGCCAGGCCGGCCAGGAAATTCGCCACGATCATAGCGGCGAGCTTTGCCGTGTGGCCGTCGACATCGTACATCGGATTGAACTCACATACGTCTATCATCGCCGTCTTGGTCTCGCTTCCTGCGAGGTAAGCACACTCGAGTATCTCCTCCGCTGTGAGTCCCGTCGGTGTCGGCGCGCTGACCCCCGGAGCATCCGAGCTCCGCACACTATCCACATCGAAACTCACATAAACACTCCCGGGCTCCCGGCTCACGTTCCTGTACGCTTCCATGAACGATTCGGAATTACGCTGTGCGCGGATCTGTGTCAGCGTAAACACCTGCGCCTTCGCAGCCCGGACGTACGTGAGGTGCTCTCTCGAGTTCACGAACTCCTGGATCCCGTATTCGGCGAAGTCGCTGCCGCGAAGGATTTTCTCTTCGATGAGCATCCTGTACGGCGTACCGCTGTTTATACCCTTGGAGAAATCGCGCACATCGAGATGAGAGTCGATATTGATTGCGCCGCACCGTCCTCTCACCGCCTCGCAAGCGCGGAAATCGGCGTAACTCATGTCGTTACTACCTCCCAGCACTATCGGCGTATAACCGTACTTCAGGAACCAATTGACCGTACCCTCTAATCTCATGTGGGCATCTTCCAGCTTCAGCCGTTTCTTTATGTTGCCGGCATCGAAGATTTTCATATCGGCGTCTGTCATCGCGGCGGACTTCGTCGGTGTGAGTCTGTTAAACGATCTGCGAATTTCATCCGGACCTGCTGCACTTCCTGCGCGTCCCTTGTTTCGAACGGTCCCCTCGTCGTACGGGAAACCGATTACGACGGCTTTGAACTCCTCGCCGAATTTCTCGCGCCTGGTCTCGACGAGCTCACCGAACCTCGTATCTCCTGTTTCACTCCGTTTATATTTGAGTGAAGAGTCGGGTTCGTCAAGGGAATTCCAGAACTGTTCCATTTTTCACCACGTTTGTGATACTGTTCTCCGTAAAATGATAGGGGAGGTAGCTGAAGTCTTCCGCATCGATTATCAGCAGG
>JAJYJD010000179.1 GCA_021789755.1 Bacteroidota bacterium | reverse complement strand
CTCAGCGACTTCTCCGACGTTCCCACAAAGTCGCTCCCCTCTTCGCCCGGAACTATGAAAGGAGATTCCCGGTCATACGCTACGAGATAGGCGAGCGAGAACGATCCCGACTTCTGTGTCAACTTGGACGCGGCCAGAGGATTGTTGATCATTCTGGAGTAGAAGGCTCTGGCAAGAGTGCTGTAAAGATCTGCACCTTCCAGGAAGAACGGCCGCTTCTCCGGATAAAAAATCGAGAAAGTGTTATTGACGCTTATCTGCGCCGCATCCGATTCTATCTGGCTGAAATCAGGATTGATGACACCGCCCAGGACGAGATCCGACGAGGGCGCGTACTTCATTCCCAGTCCGACCCTTCCCTTGAACGGTCCGCTTTTATAAGGTGAAGCTGGGTCTTCGTTGTCGTCCGTCGAACCGGTTTGCGCCCCCATGGCATAAGGTAGAAGCTCAAGATTACCTGTCGCCTCAATCCCTTCGATCCCCTCGATATTACCCCCCTGACAAAGGATGCAAGGATTGTTGCGGTCTATCGGCGTCCATGTCATCTGGTATCTGCTGTCGCGCGGCAAGTTGCGGAAGAATTCCACCATCCAATGTTGCTTCTGGTCGGGAGGAAAACGGAGACTCTTGAACGGTATCGCGATCTCAGCTGTGTATCCGGAGTCGTCCACGTTTCCGGCCGAATACCATACACAGTCGAAGCTTGCGTCTTCATTGTTACTCGTTCGCATCGCGTCGAATTGAATGCCGTAGGCGTTGGACATGAACTCGTACGCGCTCTGCATGGTGCCGTACGTGTCCAGAATTATCCCCACGAAATCGTCGTCCGTCATTCTGTCACGGTCCGTTATGTGTGAACGGATTGATTTAGGCGAGGAATCGAATGCCCTGAATCCGAAATACACACGGTTCGAGCTGTAAAGGACGTAAACAAGCGTCTTTTCGCGGGCAGGGGTGTTTTCTCCAGGCTGAATTTCAAAATTGATCTCGACAGGCTCGGCGCATTTCCACTGCGGGTCCGACAGTTTACCTGTGAGGTCGATATCATGGTCGATATGAACTGCGGTGATACGATACTTCTCCGAATTAGTGGAATTGTAAGAGAAGCCACTCCGGGGAAAGACCGCTATGAAGAACCAGATAAACCATTCGGCCTTCGCCGCGCTGAACCCTGCACGACATTTTAATCTCGACATCCCCCTGTCCTTTTGTTGAAATACATTCAAAGCATACGAACCAGCGCCAGGAAAGGTTACTGCGATCAGTCGCCCTACTTCAATATTCTCTTATAATGAGCCCCGCGACTTACCTGAGCAAGTTGAAATTTCTCGGACAAAATAAATTATATTGAGTAACGTTATGAATGGTTCGCAGAAAAAGTCGGCTGAGCACAGACGACTGATGAATTCCTTGTTGACGGGATTGCTTTCGACCGACCAAACCAGGGTCCGCCGGAAAGTGACGCTCCTCTACGTCTTGCTGATTTCCGTTAACGTCCTCGTCTGGGCGGCGGCGTCCTTGATGTTCGCCAGATTTCCGCTGCTTATCGGGACCTGCATTATCGCCTACAGTTTCGGTCTTCGGCATGCCGTCGACGCGGACCACATCGCCGCGATAGACAATGTCACACGAAAACTAATGCAGGATGGCCAGAGACCTGCCGGCGTCGGATTCTTTTTCTCTCTGGGTCATTCGACCGTCGTGGTACTTGCTTCGGTGGCTATCGCGATTACAGCCACGACAATCCAGAGGAAGTTCCCGCAGTTTCGGCAAGTCGGGGGAATGATAGGCACGCTTGTGTCGGCTGGATTCCTGTTCCTGATCGCTCTGCTAAACATGTTTGTCCTTCGCGACGTGTTCAGGGCCTTCCGCAAGGTGAAAAAGGGAGGCTCCTACAATGAGCAGTCACTCGACGAGTTGATGGGGCAGAGGGGACTGATGTCGCGGGTATTCCATCCATTCTACAGACTGATCAGCCGGAGCTGGCACATGTACCCGCTCGGGTTTCTCTTCGGACTCGGATTCGACACGGCGACGGAGATCGGACTTCTTGGAATCACGGCTACCGAGGCGACAAAAGGGCTTCCAGTCTGGTCGATACTGATATTTCCGGCTCTCTTCACGGCCGGCATGTCCCTCATCGACACAACTGACGGAGCCCTGATGCTTGCGGCATACGGATGGGCGTATGTGAAACCGCTGCGGAAGCTTTACTACAATGTCACAATCACATTCGTGTCCGTACTGGTCGCTCTCCTCGTCGGTAGCATCGAAGTGTTCAATATCATCGCCGATAAGCTGCAACTCACAGGTTGGTTCTGGGATAGTGTCGGACTGCTCGGCGGCGATTTCGGAATGATGGGTTACTTCATCATAGTTATCTTTGTCGTAAGCTGGATGGCATCGACGTTGATCTACAAGTTGCAGAAGTACGACAAGATAGAACCAAAAGGCGAGGAGACCGGGACCGACGGGTAATCAACGTCGTCACGGCTGCGACCCTAAGTTCCAGGCTTACCCTTGCAGCAGGTTGTACTCTTTTATTTTCCTGTAGAGCGTTTTCCTGTCTATACCGAGTATCTGGGCAGCCTTGGACTGGTGCCAGTTGGTTCGCTGGAGAACCTTCATAATGTACCGCTTCTCCACCTCGGAGAGAGGCATGTTGTCTGATGCGAGGTCGTCAATTAGGTCGGTCGACTTCATCTGGAAGAGGTGTTCCGGAAGGTCCTTACTGTCGATGGCTTCCCCGTTTGAAAGGGCTATGCTTCTCTCGATCACGTTCTCGAGTTCGCGCACGTTGCCGGGCCAGGAGTAACGCATGAGGCAAGCCATCGCGTCACGTGTCACCTGCATATTTTGCCTGCCGAATTGCTCTCCGTATTTCTTCAGAAAGTGGTCCGTGAGAATTTGAATGTCTTCGGTCCTGTCTTTGAGGTCCGGCACATGTACGGAGATTACATTCAGTCTGTAGAAGAGGTCTTCCCTGAATTGGTCGTGCTTGACCATTTCCTTCAGGTCACGGTGGGTTGCGGCGATCACCCGCACGTCGATCTTTTTCACTTCATCGCTGCCGACCGGCCGGACCTCGCCGGTTTCCACGACCCTGAGTAATTTTGCCTGCGAGCCGAGCGGCATGTCGCCTATCTCGTCGAGAAAAAGCGTCCCGCCGTTTGCAGTTTCGAACAGGCCGCGTCGCGAAGTGATCGCGCCGGTGAAAGCGCCTTTTTCGTGTCCGAAAAGCTCGCTTTCCAAAAGCGATTCCGGTATCGCGCTGCAGTTCACGGTCACCATCGGCATCCCTTTCCTGTCGCTGTTGTAGTGGATTGCCTTGGCTATCAGCTCTTTTCCCGTTCCGCTGCGTCCGGTTATGAGGACGTTGCTGCGAGCATGGGATATCCTCTGGATAAGCGAGAATATATCCTGCATCGGCTTGCTCTTGCCGATGATGTTGGCAAAGGAATATTTCTGCTCGACCTCCTGCCTCAGGAATTCGACCTCACGCTGCAGCCTGCGCTGCTGCGTCGCTCTTTCCAGAAGTGCGAGTATCTCATCGATGTTGAACGGTTTGCTGACGTAGTCGTAAGCACCTGCCTTCATCGCATTGACGGCGGAATCGACCGATCCGAATGCCGTTATCATGATGACCATGGTGTCTTTTTGAAGATCCTTGACGCGTTTCAGCAAATCCATCCCCGACGCCCGCGGCATCTGGATGTCCGTGATCACGATGTCGTAGTTTTTGTCCTCGACGAGCGACATTGCTTTCATGCTGTCGGACGTGGTGTCCACCGTGTAGCCCGCACGCTTGAGAAACTTCTCCAGCATCGCCAGCATGTTTACATCGTCGTCAACCGCCAATATTGAAATGTCTGCTCTCATGTCTATGTCCGATTGGGTCCCGACCGAACGCATACGTCCCGCCGGAGCCGGATTAATGTAAACTCAAGCCTCACCGGCCCGCGAGGCTTCTGCGGTGTATACCGGGAAACTCAATTTAAATACTGTGCCGTTCCCAACCGCGCTCTCAACAGAGATTATTCCCTTGTGATCATGGATGATTCTCTGGGTGATGGCAAGGCCGAGTCCTGTCCCTTTGCCTACCTCTTTAGTTGTAAAGAACGGGTTGAAAATCTTCTGCAGGTTTTCCTCCGGAATTCCGCAGCCATTGTCTGCGATCGTCATTTCGACCGTGCGTCCGTCCGGCCCCCCTTTCGAGGCGGCTGAAATACTCAGTCTGCCTTTTTTCTCCATGGAATGAATCGCATTCACGATTAAATTTACGAAAACTTCCTGTAGTTGGGCAGCGTCTCCGAACACATACGGAAGATCTTTTTCGATCTCAAGCGAAAGACTGATGGAGGACTTATCGAGCTGGTTTTTAAGAAGCTGCAGGACGTTTTCAATCTCTGAACTGAGCGACACCGGCTTCGCCCGCATTTTCTTCGGTCTCGCGAAATCGAGAAGCTGCTGTATCAGCTTTGCGATCCGGTTGGTCTCCCCGATGATCATCTTAAGCTCGTCGTAGTCCCGCTCGCTGGATTTCATGTCCATCATAAGATATTCGGCGTTCCCGAGTATTATGTTCAGCGGCGTGCCGATCTCATGGGCAATGCCGGTCGAAATCTGTCCTATGAAGGAGAGTTTCTCGGTCTGTCGCAGCTCCATTTCATATTGCTTGATCTGCGTTACGTCCCGCATGATGAGCGCCGTGCCTATGAACGTCCCCTGCTCGTCCTCGAGGATGCTGCCGGTAAGGCTGACGATAATCCTCTGCCCGGATCCCGTCTCACAGTCGAGCTCATAATTCTTGACAACGCCTTCGGTGCGGATGCGCTCCAAAATAACCTCGTCGTCGCCGATCAGCCTCCTCTCCTTCGGGAGGAGGACCGAAAACGGCTGTCCCGTCACCTGGTCGTGTTGCATTCCGAAGAGGAGGGCGGCGCCCTTGTTCCATGAAACGATCATGCCGGCAACGTCCAGCCCGACGATCGCGTCCGCTGAATTCTCCGTCAGAATTGAAATGTAATGGGCCTTCGAGATGACCTCTTCTTCGAGCAAGAACCGCTTGAGGCCGTAGCCAAGCTGATCCACCATTGCGAGGAGAATGTTCATGCTCTCTTCCTGCAGTTCGGCCACGCTGCTTTCCCTGAGCGGGACAGGCGGGTAAGCGAGCAGAAGAAGGCCGACGAGAGAGTCGCCCGTGGAGACGGGAAGCATAAGTATGAGTCTTCGGTTCCCGAAGACCTCCTGCATAACGGCGTAGCTCCGGCGGGCGCTCGATTCACTGCCGAACTGTTTTGCAAGCGCACTGAGAAAATCGCCGCTGGCCGTCGGAACGCGTTCCGGTATAGCCGACCTGAATAAGAGCTGCTGCGTGTTCTGGTCGAACGAGAAGAACTCGACCGCGAGCGCTTTGGATTCTTCCTTGATTATTGCCGTCGCCGCCCGGTGAGCTTCGTCATAGTTACCCGCGGAACCTATCGCGTTCGTAAAACGCAGAAGGGTCTCCCTCTGTCTCTCGATCACCTTGCGGCGAGTAGCGCCGACCTCGCTCTGGTATGCCTGGTAGGCATTCGCGTATTGATAGATGATCTCATGGAAACATCCGTCGATGCGGCGGGAGTACTCGAATACCCTGTTCTGGTCGTGCATCTTTTCGCGTACGACGGAAAGGATCGCGTCTTCGCCGAGAAGGAAGGTCTCGTGTACCGCGGTAAGCGTGAGCAAACCGTTGTACGGCGGCTTGACAATCCTCTCCGTGAATTTCAAGAGCCTGGAAGGCCCGTGATTTTCAAGCAGGTCGAGAATGCAATGGAGGAGCTCCGTTATCTGACTTTTGAAGAAGGGGATCTGCATGCTTCCGAAGTACTTCGGCAACGAGCTTATCGTGCCGGCCCAGCGGTCAGTTATCGAGTCAAAGCTCGTCTTGACTATTTCTACAACTTCATCCATGCCGGTGGAGCCGTTCCGATAAAATTGACTTCAACGTTTTCCTCATTTGACCCCGTGATATGCCGTCGCGATACCGTAAGTGAGTACAGTCGAATCGACCTCCCTGAAGTTCACACCGCGCATGACATCCAGAAAGTCCGCTCCGTCCGGGAAGGCCGACACGGAATCCGGAAGATATGTGTACGCGCCCCGGTTTCCGGAGATCAGCCTGCCGATGAGCGGAAGTATTTTCCTGAAATAAAAAAAATAAAGTTGCTTAACGGGGATACTTCTCGGCCTTGAGAACTCGAGTACCACTATCCTGCCTCCCGGCTTGAGAACGCGTCTCATCTCCATCAGGCCCTTCCTGAGGTCGCCGAAATTCCTCGCGCCGAAAGCGACGGCTGTGACATCGAACGTTTTGTCGGGGAAAGGAAGTTCTTCTGCGCTCGCCTGGACGATTTCCACTTTTCCGTCGAGCCCCAGCCTTGTTGTTTTGACCATGAACCTGCGAAGCATATTCTCGGCGAAATCCACGCCGACGATCCTTTCCGGATTAGTACGCGAGGCCTCGACCGACAGATCACCCGTCCCACACGCCACATCGAGAAAGTACTGCCCGCCTTCAAGCCGCGAAATATCTATCGCGCGCCTGCGCCACCGGCGATCGATCCCGGCGCTGAGGAAATGGTTCAGGAAATCATAGCGGTGCGAAATGTCGTTGAACATCTGCCGTACATACCGGTGCTTCCGGGCGGCAGAAACCGACTCTTCAAACTTGTCCATCTGCCCTTGCCGCCAGCTCCGCAATCTTCTTGCGATAAAAATCCGCCTGGTCGGGTTTTTTCCTGAGCAGGATGTTGTACGCTTCTATCGCCGTGCTGTATTGCCCCTGCTGTTCGAATATCATTGCAAGCGTGTCGGTCACGATGTCCGGAGTCAGTTCAATACCCCTCTCCTCGTCCCTGTCGCGAGGGCTGCCCTCCTTCGGTTTTATCGGACCGGCTGTATCGAGTTCACGGGCGAGGGCGTCGAGGTCAAACTCCATGCTTTCCTCCGGCTCCACCGCCCCAGCTTCCGGCGGCGGGTTCAGGTCTGCTTTCTTCTTTTCTTCGAACTCGCGAGCAACTTTGTCGATAATTTCCCTCGCGCTTGTCGAACTCTTACCGGGCGCAACGGTCTCTTCAGCGGACTCATCCTTCGAAGGCTCGGGCCGTCCGGTCGGCTTCACGAACTCGGGCCGCAATCCGGAAAATTCCTCGCCGACTATCGACTCGACGCCGGGTATA
>JAJYJD010000178.1 GCA_021789755.1 Bacteroidota bacterium | reverse complement strand
CCCAGCTTTTTCAAAGCCGCGATTTTCCTTGCTGATTTTGCGCCTGCCTTCACCGAATGAAAGATGATGACTCTGCTCTTTCGATCGTGAAACAACCCGGAACCGACCGGAGACCTCAATTTGCCGTCGAGAATTATTCTCACGGGAGATCTGCCTTTAACAAGCCGCGCCGTGAGCGAGGGATCATCGGCAATCACCGTCCCGGCGCCGACCAGAACCGCATCGTGTTGAACCCTGAGTTCGTGGACTCTTCTGAGCGACTCTCCGGAAGTTATGTACTTAGATTTGCCGTTCGTCAGAGCGATCTTCCCGTCGAGGGATTGAGCCATCTTCAGCGTCACAAAAGGTATGGCCTTCGTCACGTACTTGGTGAAAGCCTCGTTCAGTTCCCGAGCTTCTTCGGCAAGCAATCCCACCTCGACCTCGATCCCTGCATCTTTCAGTTTCATAACCCCGTTGCCGTTTACCTTTGGATTCGGGTCGAGCATGGCGACATGGATCTTCTTGACCTTTTTTTCGATCAGAAGATCAACGCACGGAGGCGTTTTCCCGAAAAAGCTGCATGGTTCCAGATTTACGAATACTTCAGCGCCTTCCACTGAACCAGACGCCGACCTGATAGCATTAACCTCGGCGTGAGCACTTCCGAACTTCTCGTGGAATCCCTCCCCAATTATTTCTCCGTCCTTGACGATGACACAGCCCACCATCGGATTTGGGCTGACACTCCCTGCACCCTTTCCGGCAAGGCTCAAACACCTCTGCATCATTTCGTCATTCGAGTGCATGCTCGCCTATTCGAGTGTCAGAGTCAACCTCTGTCCGATTGACGACTTGAGTGACTTCGCCGCGTTTCCCAGATTGATCGCGAGTTCCAGAAGACCACTGCTCCCCTTGACGCCGACGATGCGCCGGGATCGCGATGAAGAGTAGGACTGATAGAATTCCTTTATGGTCCTGTTTCCAAGTCTCACAACTGCGTGACCGCTCAGCAGAGCATCGTTCCAAAGAAAATTCGTGAAGACGTTTCCGAACCTATCTTGATAGACGATTTTCCCCCCGTTCTTGCCCTCCGCGATCTCTCGATAAAATCTCTCTACGTGCGGGTAGTTGAATGGTGCGCCAAGTTCACGCAGTCTCACTCCACGAGACAGGTGCGCGGCAACGGGAGCAAAAATGTCCCTGCCGTGAAAAGTAGTCCCGACATGCGGAAGAAAATACTGCGGATTGGTCACGACATAAAAGCTCTTCTCAGTTCCCTCGGCTGCAACGTAATCAAGGAGCCCGTTGTCGGGTGCGATGAACATCTGTCCGTCGATGGTGCCGCAGATAATTTTGCGATCACTTCCCACGCCGGGGTCGACAACACAAACGAAGATAGAGTCGTCGGGGAAGTATTCACGGGATGCCCAGAGAGCGAATGCCGCCTGCGGTACGTTCTGCGGCTCTATGTCATGCGAGAGGTCGATGACGCGGGCTACAGGATTTATGGAAGAGATTACCCCCTTCATGACGCCGACAAAATAATCTTTGCTGCCGAAATCAGTCAGCAATGAAATTGTGGGCATTACAGCCTCAGGGCATTCTCGCGCTTAGCTGAGGTATAAGAAGCATCGACTATCTTCATGACCTTGCACATCTGGCCTATCGTCGGTCCCTCCGATGTGACGCCGCTGAGAAATCTCACGAAGTTTGTCAGCTCGGTCTCGTAGCTCCGTTTAAAGACGTTTTCAAATTTGGAATTCTGAATGGGCGTGAGGCTGACAAGTTCGTCTTTCACTTTATGATGGAGCAGGAGCGGACTTAGTGTAGCTGTACCGTTCGTTCCGTAGACCTCAAACCTGAAACTCTCTTCCGGCTGCTGTATTCCCCAGCTTGCATCGAGCCTTATCATCCCGCCTTTTTTCGTCCGGAGAGTGACGAGGGCTATATCTTCGACATTTTTATATCTTCGGCTGAAAAACGCTGCGTTGACCGCACTGATATCCGGAAAGTCGAGAAGCCAGAGAGCAAGGTCTATTAGCACGACGCCGAGATCAAGCATGACTCCACGTTCGGATTGCGACCTCGATCCGACGTGCATCTTGGTGCTCGGCTCCTGTTTGTGCCAGGCTGCGTTTACGTAGAACACATCTCCGAGCTGCTTGTCGCTGACGTAACTCTTCAGCATCATGAAATCGGATCTGAACCTGTTGTTCATAGCGGCAAGAACGACTTTCCCCTTCTCGGCCGCCAGCCTGGCAAGCGCTTCGCATTCCTCGTGATTGACGGTAGGTGGTTTTTCAACCAGGACATTTTTCCCGGCTGCAATCGCGGCTCGGGCGATCTCGAAATGGCTGTCGGTGGACGTGCAGATATCGACGACATCCACCTCCGGGTCGCCAAGCATCTCTTCGGCAGATTTATACAATCTTGTTATCGCGTGTTGTTTCCCAAGCGCCTGCAGTTTCTGACTATCCTGCTCGGAAAGGGCCACCACCTTCACGCCGCGGATCTTTTTCAACAAAGGCAGGTGAATGATCTGGGCGATCGCCCCGCCGCCGATGACTCCAAGTCTGATGTCGTCCATATTCTATCTGCTTACCAGAACCGATTCTTTCGAAGCACTCCCCTCGACGTTAATGAAGTGGACGACCTTGTCTGCAATCCCTTCCGGATGCAGGCCGACCAGCTCGTAAAGCTGCTGAGGAGTACCATGTTCGACGAAGGAGTCGGGAAGTCCGAGATTCAACACCTGCACCGGCTTACCCAGTTCATGAAGCGTTTCGAGCACGGCGCTTCCGAATCCGCCCCGGATGGTATTATCCTCGACCGTGACAAGATGACTGAACTCAGCGGCGATCTCGGCTAACAACTCGGAGTCGATCGGCTTCACAAATCGCATGTTCACAACCTCAGCGTGGATTCCCTCTTTCTCGAGGATATCAGCTGCTTTCATGGCATGCTGGACCATCAGGCCGACTGTCAGGATAGCTACATCACTCCCCTTCCTCACCACTTCGCCTTTGCCGATAGGGATTTCCCGCATCTCCGTCTTCGGAAGGCTGAGCGCATTCCCTCTCGGATAGCGGAGGGCAATGGGACCTCCAGTGTAGTTTACCGCGGTAAGCAGCATATCACGGAGCTCATTCTCGTCTTTCGGAGACATGATCACCATCCCGGGAATCAGCCTGAGATATGAAAGGTCGAATGACCCGTGATGAGTGGGGCCATCGGCCCCGACAAGGCCGCCGCGGTCGAGCACAAACACGACGTGCAAATGCTGGATGGCGACATCGTGTATCATCTGGTCAAAGGCCCTCTGCAGGAACGTCGAGTAGATCGCGGCCACGGGTATGTAACCCTGCGTCGCCATTCCGGCGCAAAAAGTTACCGCGTGCTGTTCGGCTATTCCGACATCGAAGAATTTATCGGGAATTGCGCTCTGAAGAATATTCAGGCCCGTACCATCCGGCATCGCAGCCGTCACGCCGACAACTTTGGGATTCTTTCGGGCTACCTCGACCAGAGCCTCGCCGAAAACTTTCGTCAGTGACGGAGGCCCGTCCTTTTTGAACTGCTCACCGGTAACCTTGTCAAAGGCAACGACGCCGTGCAGTCTCTGGTTGTCCTCCTCAGCGGGAGTGTAACCTTTGCCTTTTTCCGTGGTGACGTGGACGAGCAACGGTCCTTTGAGATCTCTTACTTCTTTGAAAGTTGTCACGAGCTGCGAGACATTGTGTCCGTTGAAAGGCCCGAAGTATCTGAACCCCAGAGCTTCAAACAACATACCGGGGGTGACGACAGCTTTCATCCCTGACTCAAGGCGTCCGGCGACCTTCCTTATCCTGTCGCCGACAGAATCCAGTTTCCCGGTAAGGTCCCACACGTTCGCCTTGAATTTATTGTATGCGCCCGTGACGGTCAGGCTGCTGAAGTAATTGGAAATTGCCCAGACGTTCGGCGCAATCGACATCCTGTTGTCATTCAAAACCACGATCATGTCCTTCTTCAGGAATCCGGCGTTGTTCATCGCCTCGTAAGCCATACCGCCGGTCATGGCGCCGTCCCCTATAACCGCGACAACTCTGAATTTCTCGTCCATGAAATCGCGTGCGGTGGCAATGCCGAGCGCCGCAGAAAGCGAAGTGCTCGCGTGCCCGGCCCCAAAGACATCATACGGACTCTCCGAACGTTTAAGAAAACCGCTTATGCCGTGGAATTGTCTTATCGTCTTGAAGACGTCCCGCCTCCCGGTAAGTATCTTGTGGATGTAACCCTGGTGGCCGACGTCCCAAACAAGCTGATCCTCGGGCGTGTTGAAAACATAATGGAGCGCAAGCGTCAGTTCGACTGCACCGAGACTCGCGCCGAGGTGTCCGCCGATCTGCGATATGGTGTCTATGAGAAACTCCCGGATCTCTTGCGCGAGTACCTTGAGCTCATTGACGTTCAACTTGCGCAGGTCCGCGGGTGAATTTATAGAATAGAGATACTTATACTCCATTTGTTCTCCGCTCAGTTTTCAATATCTGTTTCTTCAAGTGCGCCGCCGGCATTCTTCTGGATTTTTTTCAGTTTCAACTTAGCCTCATCCAGCCGTGTCACACACGATTTCGCAAGCATCATGCCCTCTTCGTACAATCTGATGGACTCCTCGAGCGGCGCGTTGCCCGCCTCGAGCGTCTCGACTATCTCCTCGAGCCTCTTTAGGGATTCCTCGAAATTGAGGTCTTCTTTCTGTTTAGCGTTCTTGCTCATGCTTTCCCGTGATTTGTGAATCCAGGACTCCGTCGTGCAGGTGGACGGTCGCGGTCTCACCTACGTTTATATTGCGCACCGAGCCGACAATGCCCCGCGGGCCTTCCACAAAAGAGTAGCCTCTTCTTAGAACAGCTTTCGGGTTGAGCGCGTTCAAATGCAATTCCAGCGCTGAGAAGCGCTGTCGTTTTAACTCCAGCGAATGCTGACTTTCACTTTCGAGTCTTCTTGTCAGTTCATCGACAAGCTGCGATTTCTGATCGGCCAGCAACAACGGCTGACGTAGCGCATAGTGGTGGCTGAGCCTGTCGACTTCAAGCCTCAGGCGGTCGAGATTCTGGACGACCGCTCGAGTTATGCTTCGTGCCGCCGACTGAATGGATTCGGAAATATCGAGTCTGTCCGGCACGACCAGCTCGGCGGCTGCGGATGGAGTGGCCGCCCTTACGTCAGCCACAAAATCGGATATTGTAAAATCCACCTGGTGGCCGACGGCGCTGATCACCGGTATCTTGCTGTCGTATATTGAGCGTGCAACAATCTCCTCGTTGAAAGCCCATAAGTCTTCCAGGCTCCCGCCGCCTCTTCCGACAATAAGCACGTCCACTTTGCGCAGCCTGTTGAAATCGCGCACTGCATTTGCAATCTCTTCGGCGGCGCCGTCGCCCTGCACTTTGACCGGGTAGATAACCAGCTCGACTGCCGGGAACCGTCTGCTTATGATGCTTATGATGTCGCGGACTGCGGCGCCCTCGATCGACGTAACGACTCCTATTCGCGAGGGAAATTCGGGGATCGGCTTCTTGTGTTCTTCGGCAAAGAGTCCCTCTTCTTCGAGTTTCTTCTTCAACTGCTCGAACGCAAGCTGGAGTGCACCTTGCCCTGCAGGGATCAAACTGACCGCGTAGAGCTGGAAGTCCCCGCGTGGTTCGTAAAGCGAGATCCTTCCCTTCACGATAATCTTCATACCGTCGCTCACGTCGAACCTGACGCGCGCCGCGTCGGAGCGCCACATCACAACCCTGATCTGCGCCTCATCGTCTTTCAAGGTGAAATACAGATGGCCCGAAGGCATATGTCTTTTGAAATTCGAAACCTCGCCCTCCACCAGCACCGACGGGAAACTCTTTTCCAGGACTTCCCTCGCGAGCCTGGTAAGGTCCTTTACCTTCAAAACCTTTTCTTCCAGCGGTGAACCGGCCGTGGGGTCGAACAGGGTCCTACTCTCTTCCTGCAACCTCAGCCGCCTTCCCTGAGACTCCGTGCCGCCTCACCGGGCAATTTCGATCGGACCGGTTTCACAGCAAGGTCATCATACGCCTTCACTTAAACCTCCTCCACATTGAAATATAATACGGAATCCGGCGGTTAAACTAAAGCCACGAATACCAACATGTTAGATGTTCCACGCCGCAAATTGAATATAAATATGCCGCCGGGTTATATTGCTTGCAATGTTGCGTGAATTCAGAAGGATAACTATCAGCCGCACGGACAGGATCGGCGACGTCGTGCTATCACTCCCCGTGTTCGCTTCCCTGAAACAGTGTTTCCCGGACTGTGAACTGAGCGCGCTGGTGCAAGGATATACTGCAGAAGTCGCCGCGTCCTTTCACGCGGTCGACGATGTCACAACCTACGAAAAGTCGGAGTTCATTCTTACGACGACTAAGAAACTCAGGAGCCTCCGGACAGATGCCATACTTTTCCTTTATCCCCGGTTTTGTCTGGCTGTCGCTGCAATTTTGGCTGGAATACCCGTCCGCGTCGGAAGTGCCTACCGCTGGTATTCCTTCCTTTACAACAGAAGAGTGCACGAACATCGGAAGGACTCGGTCAAGAGCGAAGCCGAATATAACATGTCGTTAGCGCGTGCCATCGGCTGCACAACAACCGTCCTGGACATCAGACTCGAGGTAGACCAGAACGCACTGGGGAAGGCCAAAGCTTTTCTCGCGAGTAACAATATCGGCAGATTCGTCGCAGTTCACCCGGGAAGCGGCGGGTCGGCAGCCGATTGGAGTGCAGCGAACTTCCGTGAACTCTGCGAAGGGATCACAGAACATCCGGGTACGAGTGTTGTGATAACGGGGTCCGCTCCGGAGAGCGATCTTTGCTCGCAAATTGCCGCCGGGAACCCGCGGTGTCTTAATTCTGCCGGAGCATTCACTATTCGCGAGTTCATCGCCCTGCTCTCACTGGCAGATTCTTTCGTGTCGAATTCCACCGGCCCGATTCACCTCGCCGCATCCGTCGGCACTCCTGTAGTTGGGATATATCCGAATAACAAGCCGATGACGCCGGCAAGGTGGGCACCCATTGTCGGGAGAAAAATAATCCTCACCCCTCCTGACGGATCCGACGACCTGACCGGGGTCGCCGTAGCAGATGTGCTGCGGTCAGTTCAAGATTTCCTCAAGGTGAAGTCTCAATGAGACTCGGCGGTATTTTGTCCGTTTCCTTCTCGTTATTGGCCGTCTCCGGGATCT
>JAJYJD010000177.1 GCA_021789755.1 Bacteroidota bacterium | reverse complement strand
CCGTTTGAAATTCAGTTCTGAATTGATTCAAGCTCGCGGGGTTAGGTCCAAGATCTCCCGCGAAATTAACCCATGCGATATTGATACCGCTGAGAAATACCTGCCTGTCAGCGTAATGTATTCTCGAAAGCGATTGTGCGGTCGTACTCATTTGGAATGATACGGAAAGGACAATGACTGCAAACGAAAGAAGCCCGGACCTATTTCGGAAACCCGTAAATATTCTTATCATACGCATCGCCCTCTGATTGGTTCACCAATATACCGACCTCGACGATACTCAGTTCATCTTATACCGATGAGACGCGGGCCGCGCTCCAAAACGCGACTAATCCACTCTTTAGTCGACGCTCTGTTTCACACCTGTAGCTTGCATACACATCCAGCTGTCTTCTGTAGTTGCCCGCCTTAAATATATGCAAGGAATCTATTCTTTCAATCGATTCATTCGCCATCTTCCAGTGAGTTTCAACAGTCGGATGTCCACGCTCGAAATATCGGCCCGGAAATCCGTCAAAATGGGCTTAGAAAAGGTTCAGTGTGACCTGAGGATCACCGCTCCTCCGGCGAAGCCCTCAGGTAACACGACTGAGGCATTTTCACGCGGCTGGACAATCTTCCCGTTGACAATTGCCCGTCTGATCGGACCGATGCCGTCAATTTGAAGATTGATCTTGCTCGCCTTGTACCGCAGGCTCGCTTTGACTCGCTTGCTTCCGGGATAAAGGTTCGGGCGGATCACGACCTGATCGTCTTTGAAGCTGACGCCCAGCCAATTCCTGACCACAAACGTAGCGATCTCAGCCGCAGGCCATGGAAGTATGCCGTCGGTAAATTCCCGGTGTCTGTTGATCGGTATCTCTTCGAAATAGGCTCCGGTATGTCCACCCTGTACATTGTACAACCACTCCAGCGTGCTTCGGCTTCGGCGGTACATGCCCGCGGCCTGCTGCGCCCGAAGCATGAAACATGTTGCGAACGAGCATGGCCCCGGCTGATCCGGCTGTGAACTTGTATTGTACCTGTCATATCCGTCGGACGACCAGCGGCTGTTCCATAGTGCCTGCAGATTGTCCAGCGTCCGCCGCGCAAGGCCGGATTTAGGATTTTCTATTCCCATCTCGATCGGCAATGCCATTGATGCATCAGGCAGAAGCCTCTGAAGCGTTTCGGTCAGCGCCGGAGAATCCACAATATATCCCTTATACCTCAACGTGTCTACGACGCTCCCATCCGGGGCACGTCGCTTAATAAGTGCTCCGTCGTGCACAAGGCCCATCTTCGGGTCATACAACATCGTGTTCAACATCTTTTCTTCGGCGGCCTTCCAGGTCGGGACGAATTCTGCGCGCCTATCACACGTGCCAGCTCAACTGCATCGCGCAACCCCTGTATTACCCATACCTGGTACGCCAGTTCGTAGCCGTCGGTTAAAAATCTCTCCCAGTATTCCCTCTTGTTGTGGACCATCCCGGTCGAGTCGCGGAACTCAGCTATTTGCGGACGATTAGTCATCGCGATCAGCTTTTGCGCGTTTGCCTTCAACAGCGAGATATCTCCTAAGTCTTCACGTCAGCCGCATCCCCGGCAGATGCGCCGAAGGGCAGAGTGGCCCAAACGAGCAAGGCATTGTGAAATTATTGCATCGGTACTTCCTGTTCATTTTGATTTATTCTGAGTGGGGGTGACACGCCGCGAACAAGCCAGGCTTTCGGCAGATGCTATTGACAACGGTCGGATCCGCTGAACTTGACGACATTCCCTACCAATTCGATGATGGTCGCTTCCTGAATGACAGCCAGTCACTCACAAGTTCACCATCTTGTCTTGCTCAGAATTAACATCCTGAGAAAAGATAACAAACGGCCGGCTTCCCTGTCCAACTCCTCTGATTGGCGTCCTCCTTGCAATTCTTTTAGGAGGGATCCTGGAGAGACCTTAAACCCCGATGCCTTCTGAGTTGTCAAAGGAGTAGATTTACAATAAGGAGAATGTTAAATGAGAATGAAGTTCGTCGTCATCATGCTCGGCTTGTTAGTTTCCGGAGGTGCCGTGCTCGGGCAACCGGTCGCCCCCCAGCATCAGATGCACTCAATCCATAATCCAATGGTCTTCCCGGGATTGAGACTCACGGACCGGCAGAATGCAGACGCGAATAAGGCTTCGTACAAACTGCAGGAGAAGCCTGCAGACTTGCGCGCGCAACTCCATGGCGCCCTGCTCAATTACGCACAACTGACTTCAGCCAGTGACCCTGACCTTAAGACGCTGAGTTCGCAGATACGGGACCTGGCTAACATTGCCGTCCAAAGAACAGATTCATAAAAAAGGAGAAACTAAATGAAAACAAAGTTGTTAATTGCCGTGCTTGGCTGTCTAATGACAGGCGGTGTCGCGCTGGGGCAGTGGGCCGCCCCGAAGGGCCCAATGGGGATGGACTGTCATCCGAGGCTCTTCTCTGCCTTGAAGCTCACCGACCAACAGAAAACTGACTCAAAGAAAGTCTGGTTCAATCTTCAACAGAAACAAATCGACATCCGTGCCAAGCTTCAGCACGCAAGGCTCGATTACGAGGCACTGGCATCGGCCGATAACCCGGACCAGAAGGCCCTTGGTGCGAAGATCCAGGAAATGGCTGACCTTAAAGTGCAGCTTCAGCAGAATAAACTCGATGCCTGGTTTGCGGTTAACAAGCTTCTCACGCCCGAACAGCAGAAGATCTGGAAGCGAGTCCTCGAACATCCCATGATTTTTGAACGCGGAGCAAGAATGAACCGGATGGGCAACCGCGAAGAAATGATGGACAGGATGGAGATGATGCGGCATCCCGGAATGATGCAGCAACGCGGCTCCATGGGAAGAGGCATGGGACCCATGACGCAGCCCCCGGCCCCGCCCGACTCTTCCAATTAGGCGGATCTTTATTAAGGAGCCCCATATAACGGGGCTCTTTTTTTTCCCCATAAATCATCGCACTCAAAAGGCATTCAACGCTTGAAAGTTTAGTCTCCCCGAAATATCTTCGCATGTGAGGTCGAAAAGAGTTACCGCTCCCGCACGGCGCTTTTTTACATTAGCCGTCAGGAAAAGGACCCGCAAAATTAGGGACCCATTTAGAAGACGTTAGGAGTTCAATATGGACTTGGGATTAAAGGGAAAGACCGCTTTGGTCGCCGCCTCCACAAAAGGGCTCGGCAAAGCGACAGCGATATCACTTGCCGCAGAAGGGGCAAACGTAGTGATAAACGGAAGGCACAAGCAGAACCTTCATGACGCGGCAGACGAAATCAGAAAGCGAACCGGCAGTACTCCTCTCGCAGTTCAGGCTGACGTGACGAAGCCCGATGATATCGATCGCATGTTCGAAGAAATACGGACACGACTCGGAGCAATCCAGATTTTAGTGACCAATGCGGGCGGCCCGCCAGCGGGTAAGTTTGCGGACTTCAACGACGAGCAGTGGATTAACGCCGTCGAGCTCAATCTCATGAGCACCGTGCGGCTGATAAGGAAGGCAGTCCCTCTGATGCAGAGTCAGAAGTGGGGGCGGATCGTGAACATCGTCTCCCTGACTGTGAAGCAGCCGGCCGACAACCTCCTGTTGTCGAATTCTGTCCGCGCGTCAATCGTCGGGCTGGCAAAGTCAATTTCACGGGATCTGGCCGCCGACAATGTCCTTGTCAACAACGTTGCCCCTTACTACGTGTCGACGAAGAGAGTCGATTACCTGATGGAACAGACGGCGGAGCGACTCGGCATAACAAAGGAGGAGGCGCTTCAGAGTATTGTGAAAGAGGTCCCTGTCGGCCGACTCGGCACTCCGGAGGAATTCGGAGATCTGGTCGCGTTTCTCTGTTCCGAGAAGAACAGCTACATGACGGGCTCGACAATACAATTCGACGGCGGCGCTTACAAGGGGATTTTCTGAGAGCCGGGAATTTATGGGGATGCAGGATAGACTGAGCGCCGCACCGTCAACAGGCACCCTTCAAAAAGATTCGGTGCTCTCCATCAGTAACCAATCTTTCCGTTCGGCTTCTGAGTCGCAGCCGCCGTCGGGGAAGTATGGACATTGCAGACCGGCGGCAAATACTTTGCGTTGAAAATCTCGGTAACTTTGTCCGGGCAAAATTCAGTGGCGAGCATACCGGTCTGTGCACAAATCGTGGCGGTAACGACACCTTCCGGCTGAACGAACGAGGTGATGGGGAGTCCGATGGACTTGTCCTGGTAGACATCTCTCATGAATATTCCCCAGATCGGGGCAGCGGCCCTGCCGCCCTGGCCATCCCAGTCGGTGAAATGGACTCTGTCGTCGTCAAAACCCACCCACACGCCCGCGACAAGCTGAGGAGTGTATCCTTCGAACCAGGCATCGCCGAAGTCGTTTGTCGTTCCGGTCTTGCCGGCAGCTGCCAAATAAAAGTAATTTCTGACTCTTTCACCAGTCCCGCCGTCGATCACGCCGCGGAGCATGTCGGTCATCAAATAGGCAGTCTGCTTGCTCAGTACTTCCGTTGACTGAGGATGATTCTCTTCAATGACGTTTCCGTTCTTGTCTTCTATCCTAAGTATCGAGATGGGCTTTGTGAGTATTCCCTCGTCGGCAAAGACACCGTAAGCCGATGCGAGCTGGATAGGCACCACAAGACTTGTCCCCATTGCGATAGAGGCAAACGGGGGGATGTATGTCTTGATCCCCATACGGTGCGCATAATCGATGACCTGATTGACCGGTGCAATTTCCTGGATCGCCCGTACCGCGACGACGTTTATTGAATACTTCAGTGCAGTGCGAAGAGTCACTTCGCCGCCGAACCCGCCGTCCGCGTTCCTGGGGGACCACCTGGTCCCGTCGGGCATGACGATGGTAACCGGCTGGTTGAGCAGCTTATACGACGGTGCGTAGCCGTTGTCCACCGCGACCGTGTAAACGAAAGGCTTGAATGCCGACCCGGGCTGCCTCGCAATCTGTGTTACGTGATTAAGACCGTAGCGAAATTGTTTGGAGTTCGACGCCCCAACCATCGCCTTTATGTAACCCGTCCTGGGATCGATACAAACGAATCCGACCTGGATTGTCTGTTCGGCGGACTTCACCGAATCAATGAACGCGGGATCTGACTGCAGCTTCTGGTAAATGGCATTTCTTTCCGAGTCGCTCGCTGCGTCCTTGTACTCCGGCAAATCTCTTATTGCCTTGTCGATCGCGGTTAACAGCGTGGTCTGATTCTTGCTCCAGTCCCACCTTGAATCGAACATCTTCTGATATTCCCTGATGTGCTGGTCCACCGCACTGTCCGCATATGCCTGCATCCTGGAGTCAAGCGTCGTGTAGACGGTGAGCCCGTCTCTATAGATATCAAAGCCGTACTTTTCAGCTTTCTTTTCAAGATCCTGCCTGACCATCTCGACGAAACTGGGGGCCAGGCCGGTCGACGGCCCGTGGTACTTCACGTTGAGCGGAGCTTTCTCTGCGACGGCGAAGGCGGTATCCGACAATTTTCCGTCTTCAAGCATGTTCTTGAGAACGACATTCTTGATCGCCACGGCGCGATTGGGGTGAGTTATCGGATCGTACCTCCCCGGCGACCGCAGCATCCCGACAAGCAGCGCCGCCTGCGGCAGTGTAAGGTCGGACGAAGATTCATCAAAATACAGCTGAGCCGCCGATTCGATCCCGTACGCACCCCGGCCAAAGTAGACGTCGTTAAGATACATCGCAAGGATCTCGGGCTTCGTATATGTCCTCTCGATCTGGATGGCGGTCATCGCCTCGCGTATTTTCCTCGTCAGAGTCACGTCCTGATTGAGGTAAAGATTTCTAGCGAGCTGCTGCGTTATCGTGCTCGCACCTTCCTTCACTCTCATGTGAATGACGTCGATCGCCAGAGCGCTCAGTATACGGACAGGGTCTATTCCCCAATGTGAGTAAAATTTCTTGTCTTCCGTTGCGATCAATGCGTCGACGACGTAGTGAGGCACTTCCTTGATATCTGCGACGGCGCGGTTCTTCAGATAGAACTGGTCGATCACCTGGCCGTCGGCAGAGAGCACTCTTGTAGCCAGCTCCGGCTTGGGGTTCTCGAGCTCTTCGAGCGAAGGCAAACCGCTCACCACGTAAAAGCCGTATGCGACGACGAAGATCAGTACCGCAGCCCA
Organism: Bacteroidota bacterium; assembly: GCA_021789755.1. Classification (GTDB taxonomy): domain Bacteria; phylum Bacteroidota; class Ignavibacteria; order Kryptoniales; family JAKASW01; genus JAKASW01. The sequence goes on along the minus strand of JAJYJD010000177.1, from coordinate 1,096 downwards.
GATGCCCAGCCTGAGCGCCAATTTCTCCTTCGTGAGTTTCCTCTTATTGCCGCGTGCAGATTTCCTGTAATCGGGGTCGTTGAAGTATCTCTCCATCTCTTCCTTGGAATATCGCCACTTCATTTTTCGAATTCCCATTTTAATAGTTGCATCTCATTGCCGTCGAAGATACCGTATGTAAAATTGCCGAGCCAGTCACCGAGGTTGACATAGATACCGTTTCCAAACCGCTCGAATTTCGGAACGTGATTATGACCCATCACCACGACGTCATACCCTTCCTTCACCTTATTTTCCGCGAAGAGAAGCATGCCGTCCGTTTCGCCGAAGTCCTTGCTCGTAGTGTATTCCCTGCTCTTCTTGGAAAATAGCCTGGCCAGGGAAAAACCGATGTCCGGATGGATCCACTTTATGAGAGACCGGACGAGGCGGCCTCTCAGGATCTTCTTGAGCATCCTGTATCCGGAGTCGCGCAGTGCCAGGCCGTCACCGTGAATCACCAGGAAATTCTTCCCGCCGATTTTTTCGGAGAAACCGTCCTGATATACTCTGAGTCCCAAATATTTCGAAAAGAACTCTCCCAGGTAAAAGTCGTGGTTGCCGGCGATGTAATCAATGGGGACACCGTTCTCGACCATGCATGCGAGCTTCGCGTAAAGCCAGAAAAATGCCTTCGGGACCACAGATTTGTACTCGTACCAGAAATCGAAAAGGTCTCCCACGATTATCATACGGCTTCCGTTCTTCTCCACCATATCCATGAATTTCAGCAAGGCAGTCTTTCTCTTCTCCTCGAATTCCGGTTTCAGGGACGGCGCCCCGAGATGTATGTCAGAAATGAAGTAGACGGGCTTCAACTAGTTCTTCACTTTGATTTCGACCGAGGACTTATCCTTGCCCATCCGGCACCAGCCTTCTTTATCGGAGCAATACGTATAGCTGAGCACAAAGTCAGCCCGGTGTGCGCCCGGTCCAAGTCCGTCTACTTTGCACGCGATTTTTATCGGCTTGCTCAAATCGAGATAGTCCCCCGCTTTCACGAGACTCGCAATCGAGAAATCCACCCCCTCCGTGCCCGATTTGATGGTGATTGCAG
>JAJYJD010000176.1 GCA_021789755.1 Bacteroidota bacterium | reverse complement strand
GGGAACTTTTTCAAATTCACCATGGAGATGCGACTCACCTGCTGAAGCTTGTTTTTTCAGTCTCGATTACTTAGCCTTTGACATGATTCGCTTGCATCACAAGCACGATCCTAACAAAGACCGCATCCCCTGCAATGGTCATCGGGGGATCGCATGCGTAGCAGCACACACGTCGAATGTCCGACAGTAACCCCGGGAGGTAATAATGAGAACGCAAATAGCTTTTTGCAGTCTATTCCTCTTTTTGCTTTCATGCCATGTTATGGCTCAGCCGCGCATTGGACTCACGCCGGAGCAGCATTCCTGGCTGACAAAGGCATACAAGTTCGAGAAAGCGGGTTGGATATATCTTCACATAGAAGGGACTCCCGAAGAAAGGGGCTTCCAGCATGGTTATCTCATGGCGGCGGAGATAAAAGAATCTCTCCGCATGCTCAGGAGAAAATGGGAATACGAGAGCGCCATGTCTTGGCCCTGGTATGTCAAGAAAGCGGGCGAGATCCTTACCCCGAAAGTAGATTCTGAGGATCTTGCCGAGATTGACGGTATCGTCGAAGGCATGGATGCGGCGGGAGATACGACGACAGAAAACGAGATCGTGGGGCTGAACGGCTATATGGAGTTTATGGATTATTGGTGGCCGAAAGTCGCCGACTCTCTTAAGCTGAACCCTTCCATGCCGGAGAGAGAGTCGTGCAGTTCGTTCATTGCCACCGGCGACATGACGGCAGACGGCAAAATCGTTCTGGGACACAACACGATGGGCGATTATGAAGAGCCATTTTGTAATGTCATCATAGACATTGCTCCGGCCAAGGGGCACCGGATCCTGATGCAGACTTTCCCGGGTTTCATACACAGCGGCACGGATTTCTTCATAACCGATGCGGGGCTTATCGGTTCCGAAACGACAATAGGATCATTTTCCGGATTCGATCCCAACGGAGTTCCTGAGTTTTCCCGGATGAGACATGCAACTCAGTACGCGAATTCGATCGACGAATGGTGCAAGATGATGGAAGAGGGAAACAACGGAGGCTACGCAAACGCCTGGCTGATCGGCGACATCAAGACGAATGAAATCGCGAGGCTCGAGCTCGGATTGAAGTATTTCGGGTTCGAAAAGAAGAAGAACGGATATTTTGTCGGCTCAAACCTCGTCAAAGACCCGAAGATACTTCGCTTCGAGACGACGGAACAGGAAACAAATATCAAACTCTCGTCAGTCGCCCGGGATGTGAGGTGGCACCAGCTGATGAAGGAGTACGCAGGCAGGATAGATCTGAGACTTGCGGAAAAATTTGAGGCCGACCACTATGATACCTACTTGAACAGAATACAGCCCGATTCGAGGACGTTATGCGGGCACTCCGATCTCGATGGGAGGATTAGCGGTTCCGGTGTGCCTTTTGATCCCTGGGGAACATTGGATGCCAAGGTCGTCGACGCCAGGATGGCGAAGCAGATGTCTTTCTACGCGAGGTGGGGTTCGGCATGCGGCACCGCATTTTCTGCAAAGAAATTTCTTTCCGAACACCCGCAGTACCACTGGATGTCAGGCATACTGAAGAGCCGTCCTTCAGAACCCTGGGTAGAGTTTACGGCCGGCGAAAAGTAGGAGGCTTCGTGAAGAAGATGCTTTTGCCTACATGAACCGCCGGTCTAAAGAGTTCAATTCGAGTCCCGTCACCGATACCGATGGCGGGACTTTTTTTTGGTTCATATGATATCCTCGGCGCTGCCCGGACCCCACGTCCTCCGTGGAAGGGATTGTCTCCTTTTCTTGATAACTTCTTTTTCCATTATATTGGATGAAACACAGCGTGTTTTCTCTGGTCGCTGGAAAGGAGATTAGCATCTTGAAATCCTTAATTATGAACATTTTGCTGCCGGCCCTTATCGGGACGGGTTTCGCTCAGACCGTTAAGGTCCCGCCATATTTCACTGTCGACAATTCACTTTCCGATTCTCTCTCTCTTATCGTGAAATCGGTCGGACTCGACAGCACGTTCAACGTCGGCGCCGACGGAATGGAACAGGTCTCTTTTGTCGTGGTGGACTTGTGCGGCGACAAGCCTGTCCTCGGCGGAGTCAACATCGGTAATTTCCTATATCCTGCCAGCGTCTATAAGATGTACGTGGCAATGGAAGTGTTGAAGGAAATAAGCAACGGAGATTATTACCTCAGCACACCTTATATAGTCAGGTTCCCGAATGCCGTCGACTTGGAAAAGGGAATCAGCTGGGACCCGCGGCCGCTCCTTAAGGCGGGGGACACGGTCAACATAAATTATCTGCTCGATCTGATGATCACGAGAAGCGATAACTCGGCCGCGAATTGCCTGATAGATGTAGCCACGAGAGACAGCATAAATGAGACGATCGACGGGTATGGATGGTACGGCAGCGAAGTCACGAGGAAATTTCTCTCCAGGGATAACGAAGACTCCGCTTACAAGAACATCAGAGGAACTCAAACCTGTGCGTTACATGCCGCAGACTTCATGTACCGTGTCTGCACGGACCGCCTCGTGAATCCATGGGTAAGTATGCAATTGAAGGCCCTTCTCGGAAGGCAGCTTGATACGACAAAGCTTTCCGCAGGCCTTCCGCATAATACGATGTTTTACCATAAGACGGGCTGGTGGAGTTACTGGACAAACGATGTCGGCATTGTCGATAACGGGAAGATAAAATACATCATCTCCTGCTTTACTCCGGACGAAGAGCAAGAAGCGGGGCCAAAACTTAAAGTTCTCTCGGAGAAGGTGTTTCAGTTGATTGAACGCAGACACGGACACCTGTAACGAAAAGCGGGGGCTATCGCAGTCCCATCACGCCGTAGGTTAACGATGACATCTTCTTCGTTTCCTCAAGCTGTTCGCAGCGCACCGGAACTCTCCGCCGGGCGTGGATGTTCAACCTGCGGAGGAAGACAACAATTACGGCCATTGTGAAGCACCTTAAAAGTCCAACACGTACCAGGATCGTTTCCACCGCGTTTCGGTATGCCATCTTGTCAATTCTCCTGATAGTCCCCTTCAAGAACGCCATCTGTCAGGTCTACAATTTCAGATCGTATACGGTCAGGGAGGGGTTGCTTTCGAACGGTGTCACGTGCCTCTGCCAGGACTCCTTCGGGTATTTGTGGATAGGAACTACTGATGGTATTAGCGTCTATGACGGCCGGTCGTTCAGAAACTACACGGTTGTAGACGGGATATCTTCAAGCTGGATCAACTGCATAGTAGAAGACCGGAACCGGAAGGGGGTGATGTGGATAGCAACACTCGGCGGCGGCGTGAGCAGATTTGATGAGGGGGTCTTTAGGAATTTCAAAATTGGAAGTGATGCTTGGACGAACCGGGTCAATTCGATTTGTCAGGACAGCAATGGCACACTTTTCTGCGCCACCGATGAAGGTGTCTACAGCCTGAAGAATGGGGTGGCGGCAGTTATGTCTAAGCTGTCAGCGCACTCATTCGATCAGATTGCCTGCACCGGAGACACCCTTCTGATGCTTGATGATAAGGGAGGGCTGTTCAGCTACGACCTCGTGGATGGAATCGTTAGAAGGCTGATGGACCGATGGACCGGTCGTTCGGCGATTAGTGCGTTCGCGCTTGGCCATGGACATCAACTTTGGCTCGCGCTTATGGATGGAACGGTCGAAGATTTTACAGACCATAAGGCGTTCCCGAAGGCCACCCCATCGCCCGCGTATTTTCTGCTTGATGATGGCTACAATAACCTCTGGCTGGGAGGAGACAGCGGATTGTATGAGTTCGACGAGCGCTCTTTCGGTGAGTCCCGGCCGCTCCACCTTACGACGGCCAACGGCCTTCCGGACAACAGAGTGTATTCCGGTCTGCGCGACACTGAGGGTGATCTCTGGCTCGGCATCGGTGCCGGAGGGCTCTGCAAACTGTCGGATGAAAACACGTGTGCTTTCAAGATAGGAATTCCATCCCTGGCAATTGACAATTCACAAGCCGCGTCCGATTCGGATGGGCACATCTGGGCGATCGACCAAAAGGGAATTTTGGAAACCTGGCGAAAGAGCTCAGGCAAGATCGAAGGTCATCTTCATTCTTTTGAGGATCTCGGTGCGCCGCAGGCGGAGTATTCCATACGGATTACTGACGGTTCAACTCTGTGGATTTGCTGCGCCGATGGAGTATTTCGCAGTTACAGGATTGTTCCCGAACAATCCGGGGCGTCGCGACTCGAACTCTCGAGTAAATACGCTATCGGGAGGGCCTTCGGTCCGGGGCAGTTCCTGACATTCTTCGTGGATAGGGAGCATAGAATCTTCTGCAGCCTTAACAAGTTCGGGATCGTTGTGCTCGACCCTAAACGGAAGATTGGGAAAGGCAGGATTCGCGAGATACGCGATAAACTCCCGGACAACTCCGTCCGCGCGATATATGAAGATTCGGCAGGCAATTTCTGGTTTGGCGGATATTTAGGCGGTCTTGCCGAATTTCGCCATTTATTCCGTAAGGACACATCGGTACGCCTATACACTACCAATGACGGTCTGCCGGATAATTCCATCCGTGCAATAACCCAGGATAGCTTTGGCAATCTCTGGATAGGCACAAGATTCGGGGGACTGGCGATTATGCGAAAGGGGAAATTCGAGAACATCGGCGCGAAAGATGGGCTGGCAAGCGACGGAGTTTGGGCGATAGCTCGCGGAAGATCCGGCAGCATGCTTGTCGCCACGCAGCTCGGACTTCAAAGCCTGAGAGAGGAACCCGACGGCCAACTTACGTTCCGAGGGCTAAGCCGCAGGACGCCGGTCTATTCGGTCGGCATGAGTCCCGCCGGCCTGCGCTGGATTTGCACCCCAAGAAGCATAACCATGACGGACCTTTCGAAGAAATCTTTCCGCAGGCCGGCACCGGTTGTGCGTATGACAAGGTTTTTGGTCGATGGTCAGGCTTTTCCATTCGGAGGCGGCGCGAACCTGGCTTACAACAGGAACACGGTTACCTTCGACTTCATTGGGATAAGTCTCAGAGAAGAAAAGGAACTATCGTACGACTACAGGCTTCTGGGCGTTGATAAGAAATGGCTGAAGACCCCACAGGCACACGCCGTAACGTACGCCTCATTGAAACCCGGGAATTATATTTTCGAAGTCAGGGCTATCGACCCGTCGGGTCTTGAGAGTAAGAAAGCCGCGACGGTTTTCTTCGCTATCGTTCCGCCTTACTGGGATCGTTGGTGGTTCATCGCGGCCGCGGTGATGCTGGTTATCGGTTTGATTTACTCCGCAATAAGGTACAGGGTAAACAGGATTCTTGAAATAGGGAAAGTGCGCTCTCGTATAGCCATGGACCTCCACGACGAAATCGGGTCGGGCCTCACGCGGATAGCGATGCTGGCGGATTTTGCGTCGGGGCAGACGGGCGAAGTAACTGCCGACGGGAAGATGCCGGCGAACACGGACGAAATCATCCGAAATGCGCGAGCCAGTTCGCAGAGAATCGGCTCGAGCGCGCGCGACCTCATCGACTCCATGAGCGATGTAATCTGGTCGATCGATCCGAAATATGATTCACTCACGGATTTCCTGTTCTATTTCCGCAACTACGCGAACGAGCTTGCAGAGGCGAAAGGGATTGCGCTCGACATCGAGACAAAAGACATTGAAAACTTCAAAATAGGGGCGCAGGTAAAGAGGACGTTACAGCTCATCTCGAAAGAGGCCCTGAACAATTCGGTGAAATATTCGGGATGTAAAAAAGTCAAATACAGACTGGCCGTCTCGAACAAGACCGTCTCAGTCTCCATCGAGGATGACGGCTGCGGGTTCGATCTGAAAAGTGTCGAGCGTGGACATGGACTGAACAATATGGAGAAGCACGCACGGGAGATGGGAGGAAGTCTGGTCATCGATTCCTCCCCGGGAAAAGGGACGAGGCTTGTCTTCGTCTTCCCCATTCCGTGAGAGAACTATTCAAATGATTAGTTGAAATTCGGGAAGGAGTTGCGGTAGATTTTGTCGCGAGGAATCCACGTTAATATGGCTGAACAAAAACCGATAAACATCGGGATATTGGACGACGACAAGGAATATCGGACCCTTCTTTCGGAGGCTCTCAACGGGTCTGACGGCTACAAATGCGTCGGCGCGTACAAGAGTTGCGACGAAGCGGTAAAGAAAATCGAAACCGACTTGCCCGATGTCCTTCTCCTTGACATCGAAATGCCGGTGAAATCGGGTATAGAGAGTCTCAAAGTTGTCAAATTCCATTACCCTACCGTGAAGGTTCTCATGCTGACCGTATACAGCGACAACGAGAAAATTTTCCAATCTCTCAGGGCGGGTGCCGTGGGCTACCTCCTCAAGAAAAGCCCGAAAGAGAAGCTTCTCGAGGCAATCAGCGATGCCTTCGAAGGCGGCGCCCCGTTCTCCGGCGAAGTCGCCCAGAAAGTACTCCGTTACTTCCAGAACCCGACCGGGCAAACGGATTTTTCGATCCTGTCCGATCGTGAAAAACAGGTGCTCGAGGACCTCATTGACGGCCACGGCACCAGGGCAATTGCCGAACGACTTTTCGTTTCAACCCACACGGTGAGATTCCACCTCCACAACATATACGTCAAGCTCCATGTTAATTCCAGGAGCGAAGCCATAGCAAAGGCGTTAAAGAGCAGAATCGGGTAACTACCTCTTTCCGGAAGACGAAGCCGGACTGAGTTCTCTCCTAATATCATCCTCACTGTTATCTACGTCACAGACTTTCAAATCTAATCAATTGATTAGTTGTCGGAGGGCCGGCGCGCGGATATTATTCCGATGCAGAGAGGAAAATGCCGAAGGTGCCAGCCGGCAAGCGAAGGCGGGGCGCCACGCCACCGAATAGCTTAAGAGGAGGAAAGAATATTGAACAAGGCCACGATGTTAACCCGCCAGGTTACTGCTTCACTAACAAAGCTCCAACTTCATATCCGGGCGTAACAAAGAGCCAGATCCGTGGGCCTGATGGCTGCGGATAACAGTAATGGTCCGGAAGTCGGCAGCGAAGATTGGATAGAATTAAAAGAGGTAATTCAATGAGAGCGATCAGAGTATTTACCGTTTCCATGGGCCTGTTGTTGGCGCCCTTAGCGGTACTATCGGCCCAGACGACGATGCTGGACACTAAATTTGGGAATAATGGAACCTCGTTAGCTTTAGTGGGACTCGGCGTGGATAACGGCTATTCAATAGCGCTCCAACCGGATGGAAAGATTGTCGAGGCAGGTTATTCCAACGAC
>JAJYJD010000175.1 GCA_021789755.1 Bacteroidota bacterium | reverse complement strand
CTGCCACGATTCCCCTCTGCCTCTCGGAATATTTCTCCAGCGGGCAGCTCAAGAAGGGACAGACTATCGTTTTGTCCGCCTTCGGTGCGGGATATACGTGGGGAGCAATTCTCGTCAAATGGGCGTTCGATAAACAGGAAAATGGAATCTAATATTGCCGCAAGAGAGGGACTCCAAATACTAAATCCGAAATTCTTGACAATGACCAGAACTCGAATGATAAAACCCGAAATGCTCCCGGACTTCCGGTATCGATCGAGAAGAGGGCATGCCGTTATGAGCTTTCGATTTTCGTATTTGTATGGAGTTTAGGATTTATGATTTATCATAGCCGAACTTAAATGAAATGTCAGCTCAGGAGAATACGAATCTGTTGAATACGGCTTATATTTTCCCCGGACAGGGATCGCAATATGTCGGAATGGGTAAGGACTGGTACGACTCCGATCCGAAAGCCAGGGAAATGTTCATCCGGGCAAACGAGATTCTGGGATTCGACATCGCGAAGATTTGCTTCGAGGGACCTGAAGATGAGCTGCGGCAGACGTCGGTCACGCAGCCTGCCATATTCCTGCACAGCGCCGTTGCGTTCACCCTGCTCGGGTCAAAACAGTTCGACGCAGCCGCGGGCCATTCTCTCGGAGAGTATTCTGCGCTCTATGCGGCGGGCTCTCTCGATTTCGAGCACACTCTCATGCTTGTCGGCCTGCGCGGCAGGCTGATGCAGAATGCTGGTAAAGTGAGACCGGGCACGATGGCGGCGGTCGTCGGTCTCGATGAGAAAACAGTTGAAGAAGCATGCCGTGAGGCCTCGGTCAACGGCGTCGCTCAGCCGGCGAACTTCAATTCACCGGGACAGATCGTGATATCAGGCGACGTGGAATCCGTCCGGAAGGCTATGGAGCTCGCGAGGCAACGCGGCGCGAAAATGGTGAAGGAGCTTGTCGTAAGCGGCGCTTTTCACTCACCGCTGATGGAAGCGGCGAAGGACGAACTGAAAAAGGCAATAGATGCCGCGCCGGTGGGCGACGCCTCAGTACCGGTGTATGCCAACGTGTCGGCGAAGCCTGTCAGGACGGTCGCAGAGATAAAGGACGCGCTCATACGTCAGCTGACCAGCCCTGTAAGGTGGCAGGAATCTGTCTCAAATATGTCGGCCGACGGAATTGGGACATTTGTGGAAATCGGTCCCGGCAAAGTTCTTCAGGGACTTGTAAAGCGAACGATCTCAGGCGGCATTACCGCCGGAATAGACAGAGTCAACGACGTGAGTGCCCCCGCAAAATGAGCGATCAAGAGATTAAGATAAGCGGTACGAAGTTCGAGCTTAAGATTTTCACTGATGGGTTCGAGGATCAGAACGGTCCGAACGCATGCAGTTCGAAATGCTGTCGCCACGGCGTCTACCTCGACCCGACGGAGAGAGACCGCATACTTGCTCATGCAGACGTCGTCGATAAATATTTCGACGAGACGCAGACAAAAGACAGAACCAAATGGTTCGATAACACCGAGGATATAGACGGTGATTTCCCGTCGGGAGTCTGCGTGAGCACCGAGGTGTATAACGACAAGTGTGCATTCCTCGACGGCAGGGGGAGGTGCACCCTGCAGGTCGCGGAGAAAGAGAAAGGGTTTCAGCAATTTTCTTTGAAGCCCTTCTACTGTGTTCTCTTCCCGATCGTGAAGGAGGATAATGTGATCGGGTATGACGATTTCTGCGCGGGAGAATCGGCGTGTTGTACGGCGACTCCGTTCAGCGAGAAAAAGATGGTCGAGGTGTGCGCCATAGAACTCGAGCATGTCCTCGGTGTCGCGAAATACAAAGAGGTACTGGAGTATTACCGGAAACAATTTTCGCATCCCCAGATAAAAGACTCCTTGCGAAATGCACGAAAGGACCCGGTCGATGCTGGAAGGTAAAGTAGCCCTGGTGACGGGTGGCGCCCGCGGGATCGGGCGGTCGATCACGCTGGAACTCGCAAGAAACGGCGCGGACGTCGCGTTTACATATAAGCGTTCCGCGCAGCTCGCGGAGTCTCTGGCGGCAGAAGTGAGGTCGATGGGAAGGAAAGTCCTCCCGCTGGAAGCCGACGCAACTTCCATGAATTCGGCGGTCGAGGTCATCGGGAAGGTCGTGGCGGAGTTCAAGCGGCTCGATATCCTAGTCAACAACGCCGGGATAACCAAAGACAGCCTTCTCCTCCGGATGAGCGAGGAGGATTGGGATTCCGTCATACAGACCAACTTGAAAAGTGTCTTCAATTACACGAAAGCGGCAGCTCGTACGATGATGGGACAGCGTTACGGAAAGATCATCAATATGAGCTCCGTCGTGGGGCTGATAGGGAATGCCGGGCAGTCTAATTACGCGGCTTCCAAGTCGGGCATCATAGGCTTCACAAAGTCGATCGCAAAGGAACTGGCGAGTAGAAACATACTTGTCAATGCTGTGGCCCCTGGTTATATTGACACGGACATGACCGCAGCTTTGACAGAAGAACAACGAAAGGCGGTTACTGATGCGATCCCATTGAAGCGAGTTGCGAAACCCGACGATGTCGCAAAAGTGGTGCTTTTTCTCGCCTCGCCTGATGCGGATTACATAACAGGTCAGGTGATTGCGGTAGACGGCGGGATGTCAGTTTAAACTCAAACAAATGGAGGAAATACCATGGCAGTAGATGTCGAAGCAAAAGTGAAAGAGATTATCGTGAACAAGCTCGGGGCTGAAGAATCACAGATCAAGCCGGAAGCTTCTTTCACGAACGATCTCGGAGCAGATTCACTTGACACTGTCGAACTAGTGATGGAATTCGAGAAAGCTTTTAACATCCAGATTCCCGACCAGGACGCGGAGAAGATCCGCACCGTCGGAGATGCAATAAACTATTTAAAACAAAAAGTCGGCTGATAACCATTAGAGAAAATCCCACAAGGGAAATCGCATGAGAAGCGGAAAACGTGTCGTAGTTACAGGACTCGGAGCGGTGACACCGATCGGGCTTACCGTAGATGAGTTCTGGCAATCGATGATGGACGGCAAAAGCGGAGCGGGCCCTATCACGTATTTTGACGCTTCAAGGTACGATACGAAATTCGCTTGCGAAGTGAAGGGCTTCGACCCCCTCAAGTACCTGGACAGGAAGAGCGTGCAGCGGATGGATCTGTTCACACAGTTTGCCATGGCGGCTGCAGCTCAGGCAATCGAGGATGCCGGCATCGACTTTGAAAAAGTAGACAGGGACCGTGTCGGCGTAATAGTCGGAAGCGGCATTGGAGGAATGTGGACCTACCAGAGACAGCAGGAAAACCTCTTCCAAATAGGCGGACCCGACCACATCAGCCCCTTCTTCATTCCTATGATGATCTCGGATATTGCCGCCGGAAATATTTCGATCCGGTATAAAATCCGGGGGCCGAATTACGCGACCACTTCTGCGTGCGCCACCTCGGGCCACGCCATAGCCGACGCTGCAATGCTTATCGAGCGCGGCGACGCGGATATGATGATTACCGGCGGCTCGGAAGCAGCCGTTTGCCCGATGGGGATCGGCGGATTTAATTCTATGAAGGCGCTGTCGACACGGAACGACGATCCGCTCCATGCCAGCAGGCCCTTCGACGCGAAACGCGACGGCTTCGTGATGGGTGAAGGGGGAGGAATTCTTGTCCTTGAAAGCTACGAACACGCTTCAAGACGCGGCGCCAAAATGCTCGCAGAGCTGGCAGGGTTCGGACTCACCGCGGATGCGTTCCACTTGACCCAGCCCGCACCCGGCGGCGAGGGGGCGGTAAGAGCGATGCGGTTGTCGATCAAGGATGCAGGGTTGAAGCCGGAAGACATCGATTACATCAATGCCCACGGCACTTCGACTCCGTTTAATGACAAGAACGAGACGGAGGCGATAAAAACGGTTTTCGGCGAGCATGCGTACAAGCTTCACATAAGTTCAACCAAATCGATGACCGGTCACCAACTGGGCGCCGCGGGAAGCGTCGAAGCCGTGGCTACCGTTCTCACGATAAGGAACGATATGATCCCGCCGACAATCAATTATGAGTTCCCGGATCCTGAATGCGATCTGAATTATGTCCCGAACAAACCGGTGAAGAAGACCGTGAACGCCGCCATCAGCAACACTTTCGGTTTTGGAGGACATAACGCGTGCCTCTTGTTTACCAAGTTTAGAGAGTAAATATCTCAGGAGCCGATGCTCGCGGCTCGAACCGGAGACTCCCTGCGAGGGAACAGCTGATTACCGATGTGTGAATCCCCGAACTACATATTCCCACCGAAACTATTCAGCAGCGGTTCGACAAATATCCTGATTGGAGATCGGGGGTTAGAGCCCCGATCCCGGCAAATCCGCTTCCCGTCATCATCTGCCAGACCACCTAAATCACTGAAATACCGGAGCTTCCTGTTTGCCCGAACGGCCGGAGGCAAAAGAATAACAAGTGAAACTTGTCCCGGTATGACCCCGCACAAACGAGATGAAATGTGCCGATGACACGATTTTCCCTGAAAAATTTTTTCGGGCCGAAGTCCCCGAAAAAGGAAGATGCCCTCAAAAGGAAACGCGAACTTGAACGGGCACTTGGGGTCAGGATCAGGAACGGGGAATATTTCGTTGAAGCACTCCGACACCGCTCGGCTCTCGCAATGCCTTTTAACGGCGGAAAGAATTCCAATGAGAGAATGGAATTTCTCGGCGACGCGGTGTTGAACCTGCTCGTCGCCGAAATCCTGTTTGAGCGGTTCCCGGAACTCGATGAGGGACAGATGACGCGCCTCAGAAGCCTCCTGGTCAATCAACATGCGCTCGCTGAGCGAGCTTCCGCCGTAAACCTTACCGACTTTCTCCTGATGAGCAACAGCGCGCACCAGACTATCGAGAAAGGTTACGAGACGATCGTATCCGATGCCTTCGAAGCGGTTGTGGCGGCGATTTACCTCGACGGCGGGCTCAAATCAGCGAAAGGATTCGTGCTCAAAAAAGTGATGCCGCGGGAATTCAGGATCGACAGGGAAATGTTCAAGGCTCTCGACAGGAATTTCAAAAGCGCGCTCCTCGAGCTGGTTCAGGGACGCGGAATGGGTGCACCTCGATACAATTTGATCAAAGAAGAAGGGCCTGACCACGACAGAACCTTTACTGTCGAGGTCCTTGTCAGCGAAACCCGTTACGGAATGGGATCGGGAAAAACCAAGAAAGCGGCGGAACAGGCTGCGGCCGAACAGGCTTACGAGAGCCTGAAAGATGAAAAGGGCATCGACTGATTACAAATTGGCGGGACGGCGGGATTGGTCTTTCCCGTAGCCGGCGGATTGTTGTGTTTCTTCAACCCGAATAACCCACGGACGCAATTCATCTCAGCATAAAGAGGCATCGTGAACAGGAGACAGTTTACACGAGTGATCGGGCTGGCCGGACTCAGTCTGGCGGCGAAAAGTTATTTCCCTCGGTTGCCGCGGCTGACCGGCGGCGGCAACTCTGCGAAACTCAAACAGTGGGTTTGGATTGGAACTGACACCGGGACTTCCACTGATGAATGGAAGAGGAGGTTCGCAGTAATGCGAGATGCCGGCATCGGCGCTATCCTCCCCGAGATATACAACAGCCGGCAGGCGTTCTACCAAAGCCGCCATCTGCCGGTAGGGCAGCCCTGGCTTGAACAAATCCTCCCGCTCGCGAAAGAGGCGGGGCTCGAAGTTCACGCGTGGATGTGGACGATGCCGTGCAATGTCGATGATGTCGTCGAGAAGCATCCCGAATGGTTTGTCGTCAACCGAGTCGGAGAATCGTCGGTCGTGAAGCCGGCATACGTCAAATACTATAAATTCCTCTGTCCCTCTCGGCCCGAGGTATGGGAGTTCGTGAAGGAAACGGTTTCTGAGTTATCTCAGATCGACGGTCTCGCCGGAGTTCACCTGGATTATATCCGTTACCCGGACGTGATACTGCCGCCCGGTCTTCAGCCGCGTTATCACATCGTACAGGACCGTGAATATCCGCAGTTTGACTACTGTTACTGCGACGTATGCCGAGAGAGTTTCAGGAGGGAGGCGGGAATCGACCCGATGAAGCTCGAGGATCCATCGTCGAACCGGGCATGGAAACAATTTCGTTACGACAAAATAACTCACATAGTGAACGACATTCTTATCCCGGTCGCGCATAAGCATAAGAAGCTGATGACCGCAGCAGTCTTCCCGAACTGGAAGGATGTCAGGCAGGAATGGTCGCATTGGAACCTCGACGGTGCTATGCCGATGCTTTATGCCGGCTTTTACAACGAAGGCATACCGTGGATCGGCGAAAAGACGAAAGCGGAAGTCCAATCGCAACGCAATGGCGCACCAATATACAGCGGGCTCGCAGTTGCACAAATGAGTCCCGAAGAGCTCGCGAAGGCGGTCGGCCTTTCCCGTACGGCAGGCGGGAGCGGGGCAGCTCTCTTTGCAGGCGAGATGATGACCGACGAAAAGTGGAAGAGTTTCAAGATTGCAGTCCAGGCGGAGAAATAGAATCGGGCCGGAAAAACCTGCCGGTGCCGGCCACGGGATTTATAAGAAACGTGGCGATAAGTCAGCTGTATATTCCAGACTTTTTCATCACCGGATATATTTTCTTGTAAACCTCAAACAGGCGTGAATACACCGCATGCCTTTTCTGACCCGGCTTGATTTCCCTCATAGGCCCCGTCATTGTTCTGGCGGCTTCCTTGAACGATCCGTACCATCCCGCACTCACCGCAGCGGCGATCGCCGCACCCAAACCGGACGCTTCAATATTTTCAGGAACGCAGATCTTCTTCCCGGTCACATCAGCCAGGATTGAAAGCCACAAATCGTTCGCGGCACCTCCACCTATCGTGACAAATTCATTCACACTGGTGCCGGTAGATTTTTCGACTGCATTGACGGCGAACGACTGCTCGAACGCGATCCCTTCCAGAATAGAGCGGTAAATATGTCCGCGAGTGTGCGAAGATGACAGGCCGATGAATGCCCCCCTCGCGTCCACGTCCCAATATGGATTCATCACGCCGCACAAATACGGAAGATGAAAGAGCCCGTCGCTTCCGGGAGAAATATTGCGTGCCTCGCTCTCCAGTCGTCCGTAAATAGCCGGCTGCTCCGCTGGATCGATGTTCAACACTTTTCGAATCAGCCAGTCGATCGCAAACGTGCCTGCCCGAAGACTGCATTCGTAATAATACCCGCTTTCCGAACAACTGGTCATCGTACGGAAGGCTTTGCTCGTTCTGTACCGCGGTC
>JAJYJD010000174.1 GCA_021789755.1 Bacteroidota bacterium | reverse complement strand
ATTCCGAAAACACCCATCATGGCAGCATGTGCGTGGTTGAGCGTGAGAAGCGTGCCGACCTCGTAGTAGCTGACGATCGGAAGGTTGATTAGAAATCCGAAGACGCCTGCGCCGAGGAAATTCCAGAATCCGACTGCCATCAGGAAGTAGAACGCCCACTTCTGTCCCTGCGCGATGTGGGCCGCACCGTCCGGTGAGGCCTTCCTCGTCAGCCGTATGAAGTCCCACGCATCGAGCGTCAGAAGCGTCAACGGCACTACTTCCATGGCCGAGAACATCGCTCCGAGTGCCATTGTAATGTCGCTTTGGCCCGTCCAGTACCAGTGGTGGCCGGTGCCGACAATTCCGCTCCCGAGATAAAGTATGGCGTCGAGGTATACGACACGTGCGGCGGATGTCGAACGCACGAGACCGAGCTGGTAGAAGATCACCGCCACCATAACTGTCGCGAAGAGCTCGAAGAAGCCTTCCACCCAGAGATGTATTATCCAGAATCTCCAATTGTCCGCGACCGTGAAGTTGGTGGTCGGACCGAAGAAAAGCGCGGGCAGATAGAAGAGCGGTATGGCCACGGCGGAATAGAGGAACAACGAGCTCAACTCCTTCTGCGATTGGTCCCTCATCGCGGGACGCAGGCCGCGGAAGACGAGCACCAGCCAGAGGAGGAGTCCGATGATCAGCAAGAATTGCCAGGCTCTGCCAAGCTCCAGGTATTCCCATCCCTGCATTCCAAAGTAGTACCAGAGTTTTCCCAGGAGCTGGTTGATGCCGAGGAATTCGCCGAACAAACTCCCGAGCGCGACAACAACGACCGCCGCGAAGAGGACGTTGACCCAGAACTTTTGTCCTTTCTGCTCAGATTTGCTCAACAAAGGGGGGAGGAACAGTCCGCCGGCAACGAAGGACATAGCTACCCAGAAAATGGCAAGCTGGAGATGCCAAGTCCGCAGGACGTTGAAGGGCAGCAGCTTCTCCAGGTTAAACCCGTAAAAGCCGAACGGCTCGGCGCGGTAGTGGGCCAGGGCGCCTCCCGCGAGTGTCTGAAGTACGAACAGGCCTGCCACTACTACGAAGTATTTAAGCAGCGCCTTCTGGCTTTCAGTAGGCGGAGTTGAGCGGGCATCCGCGAAATGATCGTCTATCCCCGATTTCCACCCAAGGTAATCGAATTTCCCGAAGAGGAAGAGTATCAGTCCGGTCATCCCGAGAAGAGAAACGAGGCTGAGCGCGCTCCAGATTATAGCGGAGCTTGTCGGTCCGTTCCCCGCCAGCTTGTCGAAAGGCCAGTTATTTGTGTAGGAATAATCTTTGCCGGGACGGTTCGTAACCGCGGCCCACGCGGCCCACGCAAAGAATGCGGTGAGCTGGCGGAGTTGAACGGGATTCGAAATCAAATCCCGCGGCAATCCGGGGGCACGGTCGGGTTTGGTGAAGTAGTTTGTCCAGTGCCGGACCTCGCTCTGGAATGCGTCGGCCTCCGAAGTTGTCAGCGCGAGGGTACCGGTAGATTCGTCGTACCGGTTTGTGTGAAGCATCGTTTGCACATCGGTGACGATACTGTTCTTCTGGTCCGGCGTAAGACTGTCGTAGGAAACGTTGTACTTCTGCGACGCGAGTCCTCCTTGCACCGCAATCGCCTCCCGATGCAGATACTCAGCCGAATAGTCGGGGCCGAGATAAGCTCCGTGCCCGAGAATGGTGCCGTGGTCCATCAGGCCATACTTCAGAAAAATCTCCTGACCGGATTTGATGTCGGAGGAGGTAAACAGTGTGTTTCCCCGCTGATCCACAACTTTCTGCGGGATCGGGGGAGCGTCCCGGTAGCTTCTCACGGCGACGAAGATCAGAACACTGAAAGCGGCAATCATTATCAGGATTACCGACTGTTTCCACCATGGTGATAATCTTTCGGTTTTTGGTTCGTTCATTTTTTTCTCCTGAAATCCTTGAAAATTGATTCGGATGTTTTCATCCGAAACTTAGCCGATGCGTCCGAATTAAAAATTGACATTGGTCAAGGAATCCCCTTTTCATTTCCGGGCGGTATCCCTGCGAATTCATTGTCCACCGCGAATTTATTGACCGAAGTCAATGAAAGCAACCGGAACGAGAGATATCTTGTTAAGAAAGACAGAGGAGTTGGCAATGGCAATAGATAACGATACGATCATGCTGGATATCAGGACCATAGTCCCAAAGGAAAAACATCCCAAAATTCATGCGACCTTCGAGAAGCTCAGCCCCGGCCAGAGCATGACGCTCATCAACGACCACAATCCCAAACCGCTTTACTATGAATTCAGTTTCGAGAAGCCCGGACGGTTCAAGTGGGAATACACCGAAGAGGGGCCGGAGGTATGGAAGGTTATCATCACAAAGATCTTCTGACGGAAAGGTCGAAATGGATAATCATATCACGCGGCGAGGAGCAATCCTGTGACGGGACCGCTTTTTAAATATTTGTCCGATGACCACGAAAGATTGGACGCCCTGCTGGTAAAGGCAGTCGACAACCCTGAAGCGGTCAATATGAAAGCTTACACGGAGTTCAGGCAGGGATTGCTCCGCCATATAGGGATCGAGGAAAAGAAAGTCCTGCCCGCGATCGTTCGTTTGCAGGACGGGAAGCAGGCAGAAGTTGCCGCCCGTCTCCGACTCGATCACGGAGCGCTTGTCGCTCTGCTGGTTCCTCCTCCGACTCCTGCAATAGTAGAGACAATCCGCTCTATACTCTCGGCCCATAATCCGCTCGAAGAAAACGAGGGAGGATTATACCAGCTCCTCGACCGGCTCGCGGGAGAGGAAGCCGGCAATCTGCTCGCGAAGTTGAAAGCGGCCCCCGAGGTCCCGGCATTGCCGCACAACGACCGGCCGGGTATACTCGACATTACGCGACGCGCCGTCGAAAGGGCCGGCTACAAAGCGGCATTCTGATTTACGGCGTAATCTTCCGGAAGTCAGAAGCCCCGGAAGACTTCGCGGGGTTTCCATGGTGATATTCGCTGAACATTTTACACGCTGGTCTTGTTTAGCATTAAAGGTCGTGTGATTCCAGTGGAGTGACACTTCGAAGACCTGCACCGACAAACCGACATTAAAAATTGGGAAACAGAATGGGACCAAGATTGAACTACACCAAAGCCGCCCCCGGAGCGTACACAGTCATGAGTCAGCTTCAGCGTTACGTAGATAATTCGGGGCTTGAAAACTCATTGCTGGAGTTAATTAAACTCAGAGCCTCCCAAATAAATGGCTGCGCATACTGCATCGACATGCATACGAAGGATGCGCGCGCGAATGGTGAGACTGAACAGCGTCTCTATGGTCTCAGTGCCTGGCGCGAAGCCCCTTTTTACACGGAGCGCGAGAGAGCTGCGCTGCTCTGGACAGAGACTGTTACACTGGTGAGCGAAACTCACATTCCGGACGATGTCTACGAAGCAGCGCGAAAACTGTTCGATGAGAAAGAGATAGTGGATCTCACGATGGCGATCATCGCGATAAACGGTTGGAACAGACTCGCGATAGGTTTCAGGACAGTGCCCGGTTCATACCAGCCGAAGGCGATTTCGGCTAAGGTGTGAACGTATCGCCGTTGACAATACCGAAGTCTGTGGGAATCAGATAAGCTGTGGATCCCATCTACGGGGCTTTTCTGAACTGAAGGCAGAAATAGAGCCCGTCCCTGATTTCAGCAAGATTTACATCGACAGCGTTCCCTGGAAGCAAATCGGCCGGAGGAGAGACGGCTGTCTTCAAACTGTTGATGAAACCGCGGTATATCGGCAGCCGGTTGTGTGAGCGCGCTGCCTTCTCGGTCTCATCCGCGATCATCATCCGCGCGCCGGGTTTCGCGACCCTGAACATCTCGTCGATGGCTTTCCTCTTATCCTCGATGTAATTGATCGAGGCGACATTGAATACAACGTCGAAGGCCTCGTCGCAGAACGGGAGGTGCTCGGCTTCGGCCTGGAACAGCTCGATATTAAGGCCGAATTTCAATTCAAGTGCGAGACATTTTCTTAATTGTCCCCACGACACATCGACCCCGAAATACTCCGCTTCTCGCGGCAGGAACTTAATATTCACGCCATTGCCGACTGAAATTTCGAGTACCCTGTCTCCTTCTTCTATCCCGACATATTTCAAGTATTCATTTCTGGATTTTGCTTCGCCGCCTCTCAACCGGTAATAGAACGACTGCGTGAACCGGTAGAATGGGGCGAGGATATCATAATATCTCCGGCTCTTATCGTTGGCGGCCGTGAGGCCGGAGGGGTCGATGAAAACCGGGATGCCGTCGCGCACGGGAAAGGGTGTTCCACTTTCTCTGCCGACAAGAACGGGGCCATTGTCAGTTTCTTTCAAATCCAGGGGTTCGCGGTTGGTTGGATTGTGGAGCAGAGACAGATATTTCTCGTTCACTTGCAGCTCTTTCCTCCAACCGGGATTTCGACAATTTCCATAAACTCAATTTAATAATCGCGCAGTATGTTTTACAGCACGAGCGTGCGGGGTTTCTTTCATTGAATCTATCAGTCCGGTGGAATAACTTTTGAAAATAAATGTCCAACCAAACCAAAGATCCCGCCTCGCGGGAAAGGTACCCAAAATGAAATACCCGAAACCGACAAGACGAAGCTGGGCTGAGCCCTTCAAGATTAAGGTCGTCGAGCCCTTGCAGACCACAACCCGACAACATCGGGTGGAAGCAATTGAAGAAGCGGGTTACAACACGTTTCTCCTTCGTTCCGAAGATGTTTATATCGATCTCCTCACAGACAGCGGCACAAACGCGATGAGCGATTACCAGTGGGCCGGCATGATGCTGGGTGACGAAGCTTATGCCGGGAGCAAGAATTTCTACTACCTCGAAGCGAACATGCGGAAGTATTACGGCTACAAATATCTGGTCCCGACTCACCAGGGGCGCGGCGCTGAACACATCATCTCACAGATTATGATCAAGCCGGGCGATTTCATCCCAGGCAATATGTATTTCACTACCACGCGCGAGCATCAGGAACGGGCGGGAGGAACGTTCGTCGATGTCATTATAGACGAGGCGCACGACCCGGAATCGGTTCACCCCTTCAAGGGCAACGTCGATATCCAGAAACTTGAAGACCTGATAAACAAGGTCGGCGCGAAGAAGATACCGTACATAAGCGTCGCGGCCACGGTAAACATGGCAGGCGGACAGCCGATCTCGATGGAAAATGTGAAGGCGATCCGCAAGCTCACGAGCAAGCATGGCATCAAAGTAATACTTGACGCGACACGCGCCGTCGAAAACGCCTACTTCGTGAAGCTTCGCGAGAAGGGTTACGAGAAGAAGTCGGTCGCGGCGATCCTGAAAGAGATGTGCTCTTACACCGACGGCGCGACGATGAGCGGGAAGAAGGACCTTCTCGTCAACATCGGCGGGTTCCTCGCGATAAACGACAGAGAAATTTTTGACGAAGCACGGAACATGGTCGTCGTGTTCGAAGGACTCCACACATACGGCGGATTGGCCGGCCGCGACATGGAGGCGATGGCCAGAGGCATGGAAGAGATGACAAAGGAAGACTACATCCGTTCGCGCATCGGGCAGGTCGAGTACCTAGGCCAAAAACTTCTCGACTGGGAAGTGCCTATAGTGAAGCCGATCGGCGGACACGCGGTGTTTCTCGATGCGAAGAAGATTCTGGAACACATCCCGCAGGATAAATTTCCGGCACAGACGTTATCAGCGGAAATCTATATAGATTCCGGCGTCCGGACAATGGAGCGTGGAATAGTCTCTGCGGGGCGCGATTCGAAAACCGGCGAGAACCGTCATCCGAAACTCGAGCTCGTGCGCGTGACTATACCAAGGCGTGTATATACGCAGGCCCACATGGACGTCACGGCGGAATCGATTCTTGAAGTCTACGAGAACAGGACAAAAGTAAAAGGCCTGAAGATGGTCTACGAGCCCAAACACCTCAGATTCTTCCAGGCACGATTCAAGCGGATATAGTGTAACCAGGCACCGGAGCCGGCCCGACAAGCCGGCTCCATATTACCTCAGAGCCCCCAGGTGAAAAGCGAATCACAAGTTCAAAAAGACAGACGAAACGGCATCCTTCTCATTGCTGCGTCGAGAATTACACGCAGTATCGCGGCAGGGATGATCAACGTCGCGTTCCCATACTACATACTCACTCAGCTCCACTACGGCGCGTTCGTCATCGGACTGATTTACGTATCGGCGACCGTGGCGACTGCCGCTTTCGGGTACTTATCGGGCGTGACGACAGATGTCTGGGGGAAGCGCGGGACTTTGATTATTGCCAGCGCCTTACTCCCTGTCAGCGCGATAATGGTTTACATGTCGACGAGTCTCTGGATGATCGTCCCGGCCGCAATGGTCGGAGGTTATTCGGCGACCGGCTCGCTCTCCGGCGGCGGGATCGGAGGCGCGGTGCAGCCGATTCAAAGCGCGGTCCTCGCAGGGCTGGCGCCAAACGAACAACGTACAAAATATTTTTCTTTTTTCACCTTCCTGTCGGGCGTTACCGCCGCCTTGGGTGCTCTCCTCTCGAAGGCGTTCGATGTCCGCGATATTTTCCTCGTCTCTGCGATCATCTCAGCGGTCGGGGTGCCGGGGCTGTGGTACCTCAAAGTCGCGGATGCCAGAGGGAAGATCGGCAGGCTCAGGACAAAGTCAACGATCGGGAAATTTACGTTGACCGGAATGCTGAACGGATTTTCGCAGGGGCTCGTCGTTCCATTTCTTATCCCGTTTTTTGTTCTCGTCTATAATGTCCCGAAATCTCAAATGTCGGAATACGCCTTCGCGAGCGGCATCTTAGGTTCGTTTGCGATTCTGGGAGCTCCCATGCTTGAGAGAACCTTCGGCTTCGTGAAGAGCATAGTGGTGACAAGAGGACTCGGGACGGTTCTTTTTGTTGTATTCCCCATCATAAGATTCTTGCCCCTTTCAGTGTTGATCTATGTTATCGGGCCGGCCCTGAGAGTGGCGGCGCTCCCCATACAGCAGTCGGAGTTGACAAAGCGAGTCGACGAAGACGAGATGGGAAGGGCGCTCGGCATAAATCAGGTCGCGAGACTCGCTGCATCTTCTACCGGAACCGGACTCGCGGGCTACTTAATGGATACCGCCTTCTTCGAGCTTCCATTTTTTGCCTATGGCGCGATCATGGCCGCGAACCTCTACCTCTACATAAAATTCTTCAGCACCGCGAAGCTCGATTCGGAAATCGACTCTGACAGCGGGTCTGAAATAAAATAAGACCTCAGGATTCTTTTTGAATCAACGCGC
>JAJYJD010000173.1 GCA_021789755.1 Bacteroidota bacterium | reverse complement strand
CCCGGTCAGAGCGTGGCGTGTTCCGCGCCAAGGTAGTGGGTTTTGTGCAGTGCGAACGGCGTTCATAGAAACCGTCAGCTAGTTCTTTGTTAACAAGAATTGTTCGGGGTGTGGCTCAGTCCGGTTAGAGCACCTGCCTTGGGCGCAGGGGGTCGGAGGTTCGAATCCTCTCACCCCGACAAAAAACAAGCTCCAACTCAAAAGTTCCAAGCTCGAAGCAAAATCCGAGAGTTAATCTCCAAGCTTGTTGGGTGTGACATAGCATCTATGAATTGATGTGACTGTTGAGTGGCCGGAGCGTGTCCGATCCTTCCATCTTGGTGTTCCATCTCGTGATTAGGATGTACTGCGTAAGAGGCGAAGTCGGAGCCTGTCTCTGAGGTTTTGTCCGTGAGCTATTGTTTCGACGGAGGACTGTCCAATCCGGCGTGTCCGTGTTCTTGACTTTCTTTCCCGTCGCGGCTATATTTTTTAGGAGATTGCGGGAATAGCTCAGTTGGTAGAGCGCAACCTTGCCAAGGTTGAAGTCGCGGGTTCGAGTCCCGTTTCCCGCTCAAGGAATAGCTCATAGCTGATGGTCAATGGCTTATACGAGATGCGTTGTGAGTACTTGCTAACAGCTATGAGCTATCGACTTTAAAGCGGCGACGTACCCAAGTGGTAAGGGAGAGGTCTGCAAAACCTTTATGCGGCGGTTCGAATCCGCCCGTCGCCTCAATTGAAACCGCAGCAGATCAGTTGACACAGGCAGTGATTTCGTTTGCAGCGGAGCCCCCCATCCTCTTGTCCCTTCAACTAATAGGAGTCTCTGATGAAAACCGTGTTGGTCGTAGACGATGAGAAGGATATCGTTCAGCTCATACGTTATAACCTCGAGCGCGAAGGGTTCAGAGTGGAATCCGCTCAGGACGGGAACGAAGCTCTGAAGAAGGCCTCCGAAGTAAAACCGGACCTGATCCTTCTCGACATAATGCTTCCCGGGAAGGACGGTTACGACGTGATGAAATCCCTCAACCAGGGCGAGAAGACTGCGGGCATCCCGGTCATTTTCCTCACAGCCAAGAGCGCGGAATTCGACGAGGTGCTCGGCCTTGAGCTCGGCGCTGACGACTATATTGTCAAGCCGATCAGCCCGAGGAAGCTCATTTCCAGAATCAAGGCGGTACTCAGGAGGTATGAGGGGGCTAAGTCTGAAGAGGGAAAGAATATCGACTTCGGGACGCTCGTCATCGACAGGGACAGCTACACGGTGAAAGTAAGCGGGGAACAGATGTTCTTTCCGCGAAAGGAATTTGAAATTCTCTACTACCTGGCATCGCACGAAGGGAAAGTGATCTCGCGCGATACCCTTCTGAGCCGCGTATGGGGAGCGGACGTATATGTCGGAGACAGAACAGTCGACGTACACATCCGCAAGATTCGGGAGAAGCTGGGCCTGCATTCCGACATGATCGAGACCATTAAAGGTGTCGGCTATAAATTCAAAGCAGAATGAACAGATTCTTCCGCTCATATAGGGTCCGTATCGCAGTCGCGGTGTTAGTCGGAGTTTCCATTTACTTTCTCCTCTTTGCCGTGGAAAGCGCCTTCCACCTGCGGGCTTCGCTCGTTGCGAATCACCTTTTCACCTCCGCGACCATAGGTGCCCTGCTTTTCTTCCTGTTCGAGGAGGTGTTGGTCTCCTTCAGAGTACGCCAGCTGAAGATATTAAATACCATAGTAGATGCGCTTCAACGGATCAGTGCCGGAGATCTTTCAGTCCAGCTCCCTGAAACGGGGGCCGGCGAACTTAAGCACATCAGCAAGCTGACAAACCAGATTGTCGGGAACCTGAAGGACGACATCTCTAAACTGGAAAAACTGGAGCGAGTCAGGAGCGAATTCCTCGCCAACGTGTCGCACGAGCTGCGGACGCCGATATTTTCAATCCAGGGTTTCATAGAGACGCTCATTGACGGCGCGATGGATGACCCAAAGGTCAACAGGGATTTTCTCCAGAAGGCATATGAACACTCGGAGCGTCTAAACGCTCTCCTGAACGATCTGATAGAGATATCGAGGATCGAAAGCGGCGAGATGAGGATGAGTTTCCGTTATTTCAACATTTCGGAGTTTGTCGGCAGTGTTGCGGAGGAGATGAGGCCAAAGGCCGAGAAGAAATCGCTTCGCCTGATTGCCAGAAGCGGAACGGAGGAAGTGCTCGTTCTCGGCGACAGAGAGAGACTCAGGCAGGTGCTCTCGAACCTGATCGACAATTCCATCAAGTACACCGACGGGGGAGGCGATATTGAAGTCGGCTTTACCGAGCTGCCGGAATCGGTGCGCGTTTACGTGAAAGACAACGGGAGCGGGATCGGCAAGGAGCATCTGGAAAGGATATTCGAGAGATTCTACCGCGTAGATAAAGACAGAAGCAGAAGCGTTGGCGGAACCGGACTCGGGTTGGCAATTGTTAAGCACATTATTGAGGCTCACAACGGCAAGATAGAAGTGAACAGCGAACTCGGGAAGGGCTCGGAATTCAGCTTTCTTTTGAAGAAATAGGATGCTAATTTTGCCCGCACAGATTAAGTTCCAGCATTGTAGAGGAGTGAGGTGAATGCACAGACATTTTGAGGATTTGCTCGCGAAATTAAGGGTGAACCTGATTAAGATGGGAAGCCTTGTAGACGAACAACTTGACGTCGCGTTTAAAGCGCTTCATGACGGCGATCTCCAGGCGACGCAAAGAGTTTTCGATACGGAAAAGAAAGTCAACGACTTCGACAACCTGCTCGACCAGCAAGTGGACGAGATCATGGCTCTGGAGCAGCCCGTCGCCGCGGATTTGAGGCTCGTTCTCTCTGCTATAAAGATGAACCATGAGCTTGAAAGAATCGGCGACGTAGCCGTCAACATAGCGCAGCGTGTGGAGGCACTCAAGAACAATCACGATCTTGTCAGAAGTACAGCCATTCTGGAGATGGGTGATGTGGCCAGGCGGATGGTTCACGACAGTCTGGATGCGTTCATCCATGGCGATGCGGAGCTTGCTCGCCGCATTTGCAGGGAAGACGATATAGTAGACGAGATGAACAGGCAGAAATTCCGCTTCGTAATCGGCGAGATGAAGAAGAATCCGGAATTCGTCGAGCCGGGTGCACATTTGATTGTAGCGTTAAAACACATAGAGCGCATAGCCGATCATGCGACAAATATTGCGGAGGATGTGGTCTTTCTTGTAGACGCAAAGGTCATCAAGCATCATGCGGCGGACAACGACTGAGGAATAAACCCGCATTTCCCAAAAACGCGTTTTTGTGTGGTCGTGCGACGGGTTGAAATATTCTTACGTTGTACATGCGCGTTTATTGCTAATCAATGGAGGCTTTCATAACTTACTTCAGGATTCTGCGGAGTTATAATGCTTTTTAAGAAAAGTCAAAGCACTCGAACAAGCGCGCCACAGGCACAGGATAGTGTGCGCCAGGAAATAGCCGCTCATTTGCGGATTGCGGATAAATACATCCGTGAGGCGAAATTTGCCGAGGCGAAGGAGGA
The DNA here is from genome assembly GCA_021789755.1 of Bacteroidota bacterium. Classification (GTDB taxonomy): domain Bacteria; phylum Bacteroidota; class Ignavibacteria; order Kryptoniales; family JAKASW01; genus JAKASW01. The sequence continues at coordinate 3,791 of JAJYJD010000173.1, read as the reverse complement.
GCTCGATGCCGTAAGGGCAACTGAGCCAAACAACGTTTATGCTCTCGCTCTTGAAGAGCGACGGCAGGCCATGGAAGCAGCTGCGGCAAAAGCCTCGCAGGCGCCTGAAGCCAAACCGGAAGGCGGCGGTGAACAACCTAAAGCGGAGGCCGAGAAGGCCCCGGAAGCACCGGTCGCACGGGCTGACGAGACAGCCATCAGAAAGGAAGTGGAAGATCGTCTCAAGGCCGAGTATGACAAAAGGTTCACGGATGAAATTCGGAAGGCGGAACAGAGAATTGCAGAAGCTCTGAAGAAGGAGCGAGAATGGCAGGAGGCAGAAAGGGCCTCTCTGATTTCCAACCTCGAAAAGGAAAAAGAGAAATTCAAGCAGGAGCTGGAGAAGCAGTCCAAACAGAAATTTGAAGTCGAAATCAGCAAGATGGAGGCTGCTTACCGCCAGCAGCTCGCCGCCGAGCGTAAGAAGGCTGAAGAAGATACACGCTCTGAAATGAGCGCGCTCTATGAAAAGTCGATGCTCGAATTGAAGGATGCTGCGGTAAGAGAGAAAAGGGCTCTCCTCGAGAAGGAACGAAAGGCGATAGAGGACAGCAGGAAACAGATGGAGGTCGACTTCGAAAGACAGCTTTCCGCCGAACTGTCCAAAGTGAGGACTTCGAGCCGGGAAGAGCAAGAGAAAGAGCAGCAGAAGCTTGCCGAAATGGCAAGGGCCAGGTTACAGAAGGAGTTCGAGGAGAAGCTGGAAGCTGAGAAGAGGAAGATCGAAGACCATATCAGCAATCAGCAAACCGGCGTGGAGAAGTCATTCGAAGAACGGTACAAGAAGCTTGAAGCCGAAAATCAATCCGAACTTCAGAAACGTCTCGAAGAGATAAGACGTAACGAGGCGGTGGAATTTGAGCGCAAGTACGCCGATGCGCGCAGGCAGCTTGAAGCTGAATTTCAGCAGAGGCTGGCGAATGAGCTTGCCACAGAGCGCGAAAAGGTGGAAAAACAGATCGAGTCTGAGATAAGGAACCGTTCAACGAGGCTCGAGGGCGACCGGAAAAAGGTGGTGGAGGAAGAACAACGTAAGCTGAACGATGCCAGGGCTTCGATGAGATCCGAGATGGAAAAGGAGATCGAGAGGCGAATTTCAGATGCCCGAGTGTCGGTAGAGGCCAATTATTCTGAGAAACTCAAGCTGCTCGGCGTGAGACTTCCCGACACGAGAGAAGAGAAACTTCGGATCTACATGACACGCCTGAGAGAAGCCTGGGCTAACCCGCCGCTGACGCCCGAAGTGGCCCGCGAGCTTATGCAGCTTCGCGATGTCCTGGAGCTGTCATTCGAGGATCACATCGAGTGCGAAGGAGAAATCAGGCTGCAGGTGTACGTGACGGAAGTCGAGAAGGAGATCAAGAAAGGCCGGATCAAAGCGAATGACGAGCGCGTTCTGAATGAACTCAAGCAGAAATACCAGATAACCGTCGAAGAATCGGCGAAACTTGAACCTCATATCCTGGCGGCGTTCCAGCGGGCCGTGATGAAGGCAGTCATTCTCGTCGTGGATGACGAACAGAGTTTTCTTGACACCGTAAAAGCAGTTCTCGAGGGCTACGGCTACAGTGTCATTACGAAACAGAGTCCGACAGACTCCCTCAAACTTCTCGATACGACAAATGTCGACATGATCATCTCCGACGTCATGTTTTCCGGTACTGAGGGCGACGGATTTTCTTTTTTTGAGAGAGTGCAAAAAATTCCACATCTCAAGAGGGTCCCTTTCATCCTGATGAGCGGTATGCATGAGAGCTTCTTCGTGCGCACCGGGATCCAGCTCGGGGTGGATGATTATCTGACTAAACCTGTTGACCCCGATATGCTTGCTGCCGTAGTCGAAGGAAAGCTGAAGAAGTATCGCTCTCTGAAAGAGAACGACTGATTTTACTTACGGCATCCCCTGTCGCCGACCGATAGGGCCGAAGTCTACCCATTGGTCGCCGGCGCGAGTTGAAGGCGACCTTTCTTTATCCACAGGCCCCGTTCATCCTCAATCCCACAAGTTAGGTAACTCCTGCTGCCATGATGCAATGCCTGATTAAGCCACAATTTTTAAAAGCCGCCCGCAATCAGGAACTAAAAAAGGGATTTATCCATTATAGTTGGAAGAATTATGAAGCTGACGCAGCCGGAAAAAGGACATCTTGTCGATTGTAGAAAAGGAGCGGTGAATGATTCCATGGGAAGGTTTTGAGCCATGAGTCCGATATCGGCTCTTATGTTTCACCGGCGGCAGCTGACCGGAATTCCAACTGACAAAAAGGAGTAATTCAGAAATGAATGCAGCCAGAAACATGATGGCAGTGATAGCGCTATTATTGGGAACAGGAATGGCGTATGCACAGACGGGAACGGTTCAAGGTACCGTGAAGTTTGACGGGGTAGCGCCGACCATGAAACCGTACAAGGTCACTTACAACAACGACGTTTGCGGCAACGAAGCATCGCTCGACAGGCTGGTCGTGGGAAAAGACAGCTGTGTGGAATACGCCGTCGTTTACATCGATGGACTCAAGAGCAAACCGGAGCATGTCGCTCCTTCGAAATATGTCGTCGATCAGAAGGATTGCTCGTATTACCCGCATGTGCTCGTGGTGGATCACGGAATGGAATTTACAGTCGCGAACGACGACCCGCTTTTCCATAACGTGCACGGCTACTTTGCATCGAACAACGAGACCGCGTTCAACATAGCGGAGCCCGTGAAGGGAATGAAGACTGTGCAGCGTGTTCGGAAGCCGGGGATGTACTTGATGAGGTGCGATATCCATCCCTGGATGAATGCGTATGTGTACGTCGCCGGGGACGGGTATGCAGCGGCAACAAACAAGGACGGTCAATTCGCACTCAGCGATGTACCGGCGGGGAAATATAAGATCGTGATGTGGCACGAAGGCTGGGATACGAGAGATGTCGGAGGAAAGCCGGAGTTCTCGAAGCCGATAGAGGAGACGCAGGAAATTACGGTGACGGCAGGAAAGACGACGACGGCAGATTTCACGTTGAAGTGATCCGGACGCCTCAATAACTCAATCACAATTATCGTTCGCAGCTGTAATCAAGCACAAAGCTATCGGAGGCAGTATGAAGATTACTCCGCGCAGTCCGTTGTTGCTGGCGGCGCTGGCAATCCTCTTCGTGGGAATTTTGACTGGCGAATCTATGGCAATCCCGCTTTTTGCCAGGAAGTATCATGTCAGTTGTTTCAGATGCCACACGGTTCCGCCTGTCCTTAACGATTTCGGAAGAAGGTTTCAAATTAACGGTTATCAACTTCCCGGGACAGATGAGTCGGAACCCATCTGGGCCCAGGAGCCTCTGTCACTTTCCTTCGTGTTCTATCCATCTTTTGTCTCGGCGCACACCGTCACAACCACCAACGGTAACTCGTCGACATCCGACCAGCTCAGTTTCGAGCCGAGCGGCCTCGACCTGTTTACAGCCGGAACCATCGCGAAGCATTTGAGCTATTTCCTGGCAGCGCCAATCGGCATCAACGGACCCGGACAGTATTCACCTTCAATTGAGACGATGAGTATAATGTTCAACAACCTTCTCGGCCCGGATGGGCAAAGCAACCTGAACTTCAGGTTCGGGCGATACCGGCTCTGGAATACTTTTCCGAACAACACTTCTATTGTGGAATCGGCCGACTATCTCATCTACGACTATGACCCGGCCCAGGGATCTTTGCTTATTGCCGAGCCGCAATGGGCTGCGTCTGTCTATGGGGTTTTCTAGCAGATTGT
>JAJYJD010000172.1 GCA_021789755.1 Bacteroidota bacterium | reverse complement strand
TGGTCGTCGAGAGGCAGACTTCAGCGCCGTTCAGTCTGCCGAACGTGTCCTCCGGGCCGCCGAGGCAGGCTCCGCAGCTTGCATTGCCGATCCTGCATCCGGCTTGCTCGAAAATCTGGTGGAGCGTTTTCCCGCCGATCTTGGTCTCATGCAGACCTTTTGCGACGTCCGTCGTTGCCGGGACGATGAAGGTGTCTACCGCGGTCTTCTTCCCGTTGAGTATACGCGCTGCGGCTTTAAAGTCGGTCAACTTTCCGCCTGTGCATGAACCGATATACACCCTGTCGACCTTCACGCCGGACAGATTTTCGGCTGTGTCCACGTTCTCAGGGGAGTGGGGTTTGGCGACAAGGGGGATAAGTTTAGATGCATCGTATTTCTTCTCGAACGCGAATTTCGCGTCGGGATCGTTGTGAACTGGATTGAACGCCTTGTTGCTCCTCGCCTTCACATACTTCATAGTCTCATCATCCGGAGATATGACTCCGTTCTTGCCGCCGGCCTCGATCACCATGTTGCAGAGTGTCATTCGCTCTTCGATGTTCAGACTGTGGACGGCGCCGCCCGCGAACTCCATCGCGGCGTAAGACGCGCCGTCGACGCCAATGTCGCCGATTATCCGGAGGATCAGGTCTTTTGCCATGAGGTATTCCGGCATCCTGCCGTCGAAGACGAACCGCATCGTCTCCGGGACTTTAACCCATAACTTGCCGGTGCCCAGGATAAACGCGGCGTCGGTGTTTCCGATGCCGGTGGCGAACTCGCCGAACGCGCCCGCCGTGCAGGTATGCGAGTCGGTGCCGAAAAGCACTTCGCCGGGTCTGGTATAACCTTCTTCGGGAAGCGCGACATGGCAGACTCCCTTGTAGTCGGGCGTACCGACATCATAAAAATTGTCGATCTCCTGCTGTTTCACGAAGTCGCGAAGGAAAACGACGTTCCGCCTCGCGTGCTGGTCCTCGGTGAAAATATAGTGGTCCGGGATTACGACGACCTTCTCTCTGTCCCAGATCTTTGCATCTTCTCCGAATTCTTTTCTGAATATAGAAATCGTGCCCGGCCCGGTCACGTCGTGTGTCATTAGAATGTCGACATCAACCCAGACGTTCTCGCCCGGCACCACCTTGTCTCTACCGGAATGCCCGGCAAGAATTTTTTCAGTGATTGTCATTCCCATCTTAACTTTGACTTCCTGTTCTAGTGCTTTCTGAAGGTTAGTTTTTTCTTGTGGTTAATCTGCAAGCAAATCAGAATAAGTTCCAGGCACCAACATCCAGGTTCCAAACAAAGAGATAACTCCAGCTACAAAACAAGAAGTGGAGAGACTGTCGATCTCTGCGCTTGTCTTCTTAGCAATTCGATCTTGTCCCGTCAATCTGTTTATATGTCGGGATGCCGCAAGGCGGCATTTGGAACTTGTTGTTTGGAACTTGGAGATTCTCATTTGCAGTAAGATAATCCGTGATTAAATGTTCTTCTTCCGCCCAGTGTGAATCAGCTGTTTCTCAAAAGGCGGCGAATTACACCGCATTCGCCTGGTTCTTTACCATCTCTGCTTCCGACGACTTGGCGGACTTCGCAGACATGGCACGGTTCAGCGCCTGGAGATAGGCTTCGACGCTTCCCGTAACGATGTCGGTACTCGCGGCGTGGCCGGTAAAGACGACGTCGTTGAAGATCACCTTGACGAAGACTTCTCCGACAGCGTCTCCGCCCCAGGTAACGGATTTTATGGTGTAGTCGGCAAGCTGACCGTTCATCTTCGTGATGCGTTCGATTGCGTTGTATGCCGCGTCTACCGGACCGTCGCCGGTTGCCGAGTCGACATAAGTGTCCCTACCGTCGGTCAGTTCAAGGACGGCGGTCGATTTCACGCCGGTTCCCGTCATGACCTGCAGGCTGGAAAGGATATAGCTAGACTCGTCGTTTTCGAACTTGTTGTTCAGAATCGCCATCAGGTCTTCATCCAGGATTTCCTTCTTCTTGTCGGCGAGGCGTGTAAACTCGGCGTATACGTTGTTAAGCTCTTCCGGCGTGAGCGAATATCCCAGCTCTTCAAACCTTTTCTTGAGGGCGTGCCTTCCCGAGTGCTTGCCAAGTACGAGAGTGGAGTGCTTGATGCCGACAGACTCTGGAGTCATTATCTCGTAAGTCATTCTGCTTTTTATGATCCCGTCCTGGTGAATCCCGGCCTCGTGCGAGAAAGCGTTTGACCCGACGATGGCCTTGTTCCGCTGTACCATCATGCCTGTTAGAGTGGAGAGGAGACGGCTCGACTTGTAAATCTCTTCTGTCTTGACGTCACATTGAAAGGGGAGGACATCCGGCCGGGTCCTCAAGGCCATCACGAATTCCTCGAGAGACGCGTTTCCTGCCCGCTCCCCGATGCCGTTGACAGTGCATTCCACCTGTCTCGCACCGTTCAGGACGGCGGCAACAGAGTTGGAAACCGCCAGACCGAGATCGTTATGGCAGTGCACGCTCAGGATTGCTTTGTCGATATTCTTCACTTTCTCACGGATTGTCCTGATCATGGCCCCGTATTCTATCGGAATCGAATAGCCTACAGTGTCGGGGAGATTCACGACCGTAGCACCGGCTTTTATGACTGCTTCGATGATCTGGCAAAGGTAGTCGATATCGCTTCGGCTGGCGTCTTCACAACTGAACTCGACGTCATCCGTAAGCTTCTTTGCGTACGTCACCGCGTTCACGGATTGCTCGAGAACTTGCTCTCTCGTTTTCTTGAGTTTATGCTTCAGGTGTATGTCGCTCGTAGCGATGAAAGTGTGGATGCGCGGCTTCGCGGCATACTGGAGCGCCTCGAATGCGCGATCAATGTCGGCCGTCGTCGCCCTTGAGAGACCTGCAATAGCACAGCCCTTGACGGTTTTGGCGATTTCCCTGACTGCCTCAAAATCTCCATCGGATGCGATAGGGAAGCCCGCTTCGATGACATCGACGTTCAGCGCTTCGAGCTGGCGTGCCATCTTCAGCTTCTCTTCCTTATTCATGCTGCAGCCTGGAGATTGCTCGCCGTCGCGCAGCGTCGTGTCGAAAATATATATCTTGTCCTTCATTTCCTTTGGTCCTTCCGGTTTTTCTGGTCGCTCTGCAGCTGAAAAAGGGCAATACACGCCTGCGTGCTGAAGCGCACTTCGGCGCGCAAACACGGATAACACGGGAACGACCGACATGCACGGGTTCTTTCTTTCCCGCTCAGTTCATCCATGAGGATCCGCTCCATCAGTGTCATCGGTGTTCACACTCCCTATTGGAACATGCTGTTGATTGCGTCGGTGATGTCGTTGTTCGCTTTCAGCTGGCGAAGATGTTTCTCGATCTGCAGGTAGTGTTCGTACTTTTGACTCGCGAGCGACCTGAAGAGTTTCTTGGTCTCGAAGTCCTCCGAGAGCTCGGCGTGGTCGTTATACGTCTTGATCGTTTCCATTTCAGTGTTCAATGCTTTCTCGAGCAATTCGATACGTGTCTGGGCTTTCATTTTGCAACCTCCACCTGTCCTTTGCTTCTTACTTTGTCGTTATCTTTCATCATTTTATAGACTATCGAATCAACCAGTGCTTTCCAGCTTGCTTCAATTATATTTTCCGAAACGCCGACGGTGCTCCACTCGGATTCGCCGTCGGTCGTTTCGATCAAGACCCTCACTTTCGCGCTCGTGCCTTCCCCTGCGTCGACGACTCTGACTTTGTAGTCTGACAGCTTCGTTTCGGCGAGCTGCGGGTAGAATTGGAGAAGGGCCTTGCGCAGCGCGTTGTCCAGCGCGTTGACGGGACCGTTACCTTCGGAGGCAGTGTGCTCGATACGGTCGCCGACGCGGAGTTTTATCACCGCTTCGGTATGCGCGAGGCCGGCGTTGTCGTTTTTCTCGATGATGATATGAAGCGCCTCCAGCGCGAACGGGATCTCAACTTCGCCGGTATCTTTGCGCATCAGGATCTCCAGTGATGCGTCTGCGTCTTCGAAGACGTATCCCTGGCTTTCAAGTTCTTTCAGCTCCTTCACTATCGTGGATGCTTTCCCGTTGTTGCCGGCGATCAGGATCCCAAACCGTTCCGCTTTGTAAAGGACGTTGCTTTTTCCGGAAAGATCGCTTACCAACACCCGGCGCGAGTTGCCCACAATTTCAGGGTCGATGTGCTCGTAAGTGCGCGCAGATTTCATTACCGCACTGACATGTACTCCTCCCTTGTGTGCGAAGGCGCTCTGCCCGACGTACGGAAGATTCTTCTTCGGCTGCAGATTGGCGACCTCGCTCACGAACCTTGAAAGCTCCGTGAGCCCTTTAAGCCTTGCGGGAGGAAAAATGGCAAAACCCATCTTCAACTGCAGGTTCGGGATGATCGAGCAGAGGTTCGCGTTTCCACAACGTTCACCAAAACCGTTTACCGTGCCCTGGATCTGCACGGCTCCCGCTCGAACTGCTGCCAGCGAGTTTGCGACAGCCAGCTCGGAATCGTTGTGAGCGTGAATGCCGACCGGTGTTCTCAGCGCTTCCTCAGCAGTCTTCGTGATCTTCTCAACTTCGTGCGGAAGACTCCCGCCGTTCGTATCGCACAGCACAATGAAATCGGCACCGCCGGCTTCGGCAGCCTTGATGGTGCTCATCGCGTAGTCGGGATTCGATTTATAGCCGTCGAAGAAATGTTCCGCATCGTATACCACTTCCTTGCCGTTGTCTTTGAGGTACTTCACGGTTTCGGATATGATCTCCAGGTTCCTTTCAGGTGTGGTCCCCAACGCCTCGGTCACGTGCATATCCCACGATTTGCCGAAAATCGTGACGACCGGCGTCGCGGCTGTCAGAAGCTGGTTGACATTTTCGTCCGTCGCGGGAGTCGATGAGGCCTTGCACGTGCTGCCGAAAGCGGCGAGCTTCGCGTGTTTCAGCTTCGTGCCCTTCATCCTCTCGAAGAACTCCATATCCTTCGGGTTGGAGCCCGGCCAGCCACCCTCGATGTAGTCGACACCAAAATCGTCGAGATGGTGCGCGATCTTTATCTTGTCCTCGACGCTGAAGGAGATCTCTTCCCCCTGCGAGCCGTCGCGGAGTGTCGTGTCATATATGTATATTTTTTGTGCCATTTGGCCATGCCTTTCGAAGATCGTACTCAAAACTCAAAACGCAAATGTCAAAACTAAAGCCGAAAAGTCAAAAACTAATGCAGAGAGATTTGGGTTTTGAATTGTAGTTGTCCTCTTTGAGATTTGACTTTTGACTTCGCTCCCTATATTCGCATTATCCCAGTTCATGGTTTCTTCAGCCAGCTCATCATCGATCTCAATTTGGAACCTGTCTTCTCCACGAGATGGTTGTTCATCTCTTTTCTCATCTTGAGGAAGTTCTTCTGTTTGTTCTTGAATGTCTCGTTGATCCATTCCTTCGCGAATTTTCCGGTTTGGATCTCGGTCAATATCTTCTTCATTTCTTTGCGGGTCTGCCTGGTCACGACTCTCGGCCCGCGCGTGTACCCGCCGTACTCTGCGGTATCACTGACTGAGAAGTTCATCCTCGACAGGCCGCCCTCGTAATAGAGGTCCACGATAAGTTTGAGCTCGTGCATGCATTCGAAGAACGCGAGCTCCGGCGGGTAGCCGCCCTGGACAAGCGTTTCAAACCCCGCCTTTATAAGTTCTTCCGACCCGCCGCATAACACGGCCTGTTCGCCGAACAGGTCGGTCTCAGTCTCGTCTTTAAATGTAGTTTTGATGACTCCGGCTCTCGTCCCGCCGATCCCTCTGGCATATGCCAGCGCGTATTCCAGTGCTTTCTTTGACGCGTTTTGCTGGATGGCGATGAGGCACGGTGTGCCTGCGCCCTGCGTGAAAACTCGTCTGACCAGGTGTCCGGGTGCTTTCGGAGCTATCATGATTACGTCGACGTTCTTCGGAGGCTGCACCAGCTTGTAATGAATATTGAAACCGTGTGCGAACGCCAGGATTTTCCCTTCAGAGAGATTTGGCGCGATCTCTTCCTCGTACAGTTTCTTCTGCGCCATGTCGGGGGCGAGTATCATTATGAGATCTGCCTGGGCTGATGCCTCGAAAGGGGTGAGGACGGTCAGGCCTTCGGCTTCCGCCGCCGCTCGTGACTTGCTGCCCGGCTGTAAACCGACCACCACTTTCACGCCGCTGTCGCGCAGGTTCAGCGCATGAGCATGCCCCTGGCTGCCATAGCCTATGATGGCGACCGTCTTGCCGCTAAGCAGCGAAATATCTGCATCAGTGTCGTAGTAGACTTTCATTTCTCTTCCTTCTTTTTGTACGGTTGCTTTTTAAAAGGTTAAAAGACGAACAGGTAAAAAGGAGAAAAGGTAAAAAGGTGCGAAGAGAAAAGGATGCGAAATCCCGCAACGATACGTCACGGTTTGCCTCTTCACCTCTTTATCTTCTAACCGCTCTTTCACACTGCTCCCTCGAACTCTCGCTTCAAGGCGACGCGCCCCGTCCGCGCGATTTCCTTTATGCCGAACGGCTCGAGCATCTTTATCATAGCGTCGACTTTCTGCTCGCTTCCCGTCGCTTCGATCGTTATGGAACGCTGGCTGATGTCGATGATCTTCGACCGGAAGATCTCGGATATCTGCATCAGCTCGGGGCGGGAATTGCGGTTTGCCGCTACCTTCACGAGGACGAGTTCTCTTTCGACGAAGCTGTCGTACGTCAGGTCCATGACTTTCGTGACGTCGATCAGCTTGTTCAGCTGTTTGATGATCTGCTCGATAACGTCGTCGTCGCCTTTGGAGACTATCGTCACGCGCGCGACAGAATCGTCCTCGCTGGTCCCGACCGAGATGCTGTCGATGTTGTAGCCCCGGGCGCTGAAGAGGCCCACTATTCTGTTAAGGGCGCCGAATTTGTTTTCAACGAGGATGGAGATTGTGTGCTTCTTCACTTCACAGCCTCCGGGTGAGCCTTTGCCATTTTCAACTCCTTGACTGATTTCGGATAGTCGAGAATTTGCGCTACCGTACCGCCGCTCGGGATCATCGGAAAAACATTGTCCTCCTGTATCGTGCGGAAGTCGATGATAACAGGCCGGTCGTTGATCTTCATCGCTTCCTTGAGGATCGGGACGACCTCGTTTGTCTTGTCGGTCATGAAACCCGTGCCGCCGAACGCTTCGGCGAGCTTGACGAAATCGGGGTTGTTTCCGAGAGTGACGTGGCTGTACCGCTTCTTGTAGAAGAGGTCCTGCCATTGTCTGACCATTCCCAGGTAACCGTTGTTCAGTATCACGATCTTCAGCGGAAGCTTGTTCGCCGCGGCCGTTGCCATTTCCTGGATATTCATCTGGATCCCGCCGTCTCCGTTTATGCTGAAGACCGGCCTGTCTTTCACGCCGAACGCTGCGCCCATCGCCGCAGGAAAGGAAAATCCCATCGTTCC
>JAJYJD010000171.1 GCA_021789755.1 Bacteroidota bacterium | reverse complement strand
ATCTGACTCCCATATATCGAAATGAAGTCCTCTTTTGTCTCACTCCGCGTGGAATTGAGACCGTACATCTAATCGATCGGAGTGTTTGAGAGCCCGGCCGGGATGCCCCCATCCGACAGAAACCTCGCCGCGCCCAACGGGTGCGCGAAGATCATCATAGATCATCATTAATTTCGCCGCACGAAGGTGTGGTTGAGCCCGACAGAATTGCCATCGAATGGAGTTCGACGGCTCCTTAAATCTCAAAATCCGCCGCAGGCGGATTAGCGCTCTGCTGAGGCCTCCAGGCGAATTCTCAATTCGTCGGGATGCCGATGATTCAAGCCGCCCCTGGGTGCGGCGCGGTCGGTTGTACCTGGTGTGCCATTCCCTTAAGAAACATGATCCGTTTGTAAATCGGCGGATGCGTAGCAAACAAATCTGCCGCAGCTCCCTCCTTCGCATTCATCTTTTTCCCCGTCGGGTCGACGATGCAAAGGTGAGCGGCTCCCCGCTTGATGGAAGCGGTCGGAGCGGAGGCAGCCTCGAGTTTCTGCAGCGCGCTCGCCAGTGCAAGCGGATTCCGCGTCAGTTCGGCGCCCGAAGCGTCCGCATAATATTCCCGCTTCCGCGAAACCGCCATGGCCATGATCTGACTGATCAAGGGAGCGAGAATGACGCCGATCAGCCAGAAGACGATCAGGACCAGTGCGATCGCTCCTCCCGCTCCTCCGCCCGAACTCCTGGAGCGTCTCCGGCCGCCTCCCCAGAACATGCCGCGCCTCGCCCAGTCGGATAGGAGGAGTATCGCTCCCACCATCGCCGCGATCACCGTCATGAGACGCACGTCGTAATTGCGGATGTGGCTCATCTCGTGCGCGACCACGCCCTGGAGCTCATCACGGTTCAGCGTATCGAGGAGTCCCTGAGTAACTGCGATCGAACTGTTCTGCGGATCCTTCCCCGTCGCAAACGCGTTCGGATCGGGGTCCGGGACGACATAGACCTGCGGCTTCGGCAGACCGGAGGCGATGCTCATTTCTTCGACGACGTTGATGAGTTGTTTCTGCGCGGGGTTATTGGGATCTGCCGGAACCGCGTGAGTAGATGTGAGTACGGCCTTCGCCCCGCTTCTGAGGCTCCAGGTTGCCGTCATAACTCCGACCACAATTGCGATGAGTGTGCCGATCGGCAAAAACGAATATTCGCTGACTGTTCCGAGATAGAACGCGTCGAACCCCAGCCCGATGAGCGCAAGGAAGAGTACGAAGCCCGCCATCATGACGACGGTAACCAGCCTGTTGTGCTCCTGCTGCTCGTAGATATTTCTGAAATCATGCACGACAACGACTCCCTGACAAAACGGGCCCGGCATCGTCTCCCCCTCCGTGAAGGATGAGACAGACGGGTCTCGTTTCTATTTCTTCAATGAAAGGTCGACAGCTGGAACCTCGCGCTCGGCTTCTGCCTTGATCTCGAAAAGTTCCGACGTCTTGAAGTTGAACATCGACGCGACGATGTTCCCCGGGAAAACCTGCTGCGCTATGTTGAATTTCGTGGCGATGTCGTTGTAAAACTGCCTCGCGAATGAGATCTTGTTCTCCGTGCTGGTCAATTCCTCCTGCAGCTGCTTTACGTTCTCGCTCGCCTTCAGATTCGGATAGTTCTCGACCAGCGCAAACAATTTGTTGAGCACTCCCGACAGAGCATCTTCTTTCGCCGCGGAGTCGGCGACTCCCTTCGCGGAGATCGCGGAGTTGCGCGCCTCGATTACTTTCTGGAGCGTCTCCTGTTCGAACTGCATTTCACCCTTGACCGCCTGGACGAGGTTGGGGATCAGGTCGTGTCTCCGTTTGAGCTGGACGTCGATTTGTTTCCAGCCGTTTGTGACCTGGTTGCGGAGCGTGATGAGCCCGTTGTACTTGGCGATGACCCAAAAGATGACGAGGATCAGAAGCACGATAATAACGTAGGTGAAAACCATGCTAAACCTCCTTTTGAAAGACTTCAGTAATCTAAATGCCGGACAGCCCTGTTACAAGACGAATCCCGGAAGATCAGTTAACTGATATAACAAATCATTAATAAGCGTCCCGACCCAATTAACCTGTTCGTCGGTATGGCGCCCGGCGATCGCCAAAATGCCGCTATCAGGTTGGGACATGCCGCTAAACCGTCAGCAGTTGAAAGAAGTCCACTGCAGAGGACGTGGAGGCATTTGACAGAGTGCACATAGGAAGATGTCCTCGCTCGGCGTACCTCCATGCCTCCAGATCTCACCATGACCAGACTCCGTGCGCCTCTGCGGTAAGAATTAACCCGAAGGCGCGCACAAGTCGAGCTCGATCGATTACTTCAGGTACAGCATCCTCTTAGCCGCGGCAAATTTATCGGTCCTCAGCTGGTAAAAATATACTCCCGAAGGCATCTGGAGCCCGGAATCGTTCCTGCCGTCCCAGACAAATTGATGAGAGCCTGCGGCCTCTTCACCCGAAACGAGATTCCTGACAAGCCGCCCGAGCGCATCGTAGATCTTTATCTGGACATTCGAACGCGCAGGCAAACGGAATTCTATCGTGGTCGAAGGGTTGAAGGGATTCGGATAATTCTGCAGCAGCTCGTAACCCGACGGCTGAACGGCATTGTCGTTCCTGACTCCGGTCGAGCCCGTCATCTTGTACACCCTGACCGTGCCGTTGTAGCTGTCCGTCACATAAAACTTCGAACCGTCGGGGGCAGCAGCAACGTTTGTTCCCCCCGCAGTGAATGTCTGGAGTACCGTATCGGCTGTGAGCGAAATAACCTGCTTGTCGAACGAGCCCACGGCAAACGCGTATTTGTCGTCTGACGTGATCGCAATGTTCTGAAATGTCGTGGTGTAGGTCAGCGATGTGATCTTCTTTATGATTGAATTGGTCGCCAGGGATACCAGGTCGAGCGAATCGCCGTCGTATATGAGAGCTTCGTTGCTTTTGTGAAACATGGCAATACCGTAGGATCCCGAAAAGCCGGCGATGCTTTGAACTCCGCCTGTAGCGAGATTCACATTCACCGGCGAACCGCTCGTAAATGTCGTCACGAGCGCCGAGATGCTGTCGGGCGCGACGGCAATCCCGTATAGCTCGCCGGAGGTAGTCACCGGAATGGATGTCGACGATGAACTCGGGCCGGAGGCGTCGATGAGTCTCAACACCTGTCCCGTGCATACGTCACTCAGGTCGGGAAAGACTGCACTCTTACCGTCCGGGGACACTGCGATGCCGTACAGCGTGGTGCCCGAACAGGGGGCAGTAAAGTGTCCTTTGACAGAATTGTTCGACAGGCTGATGAAGATAATATTGTGCGTCGTGCAGACCAGTGCCATCGAGTCGTTTGGAGAGACGGTGACTCCGTTCGGATCGTTTTCGATGGAGCTGACGTCGATGGTGGTGAAGGAATAATCCGACGTTGACATAATTTGCACTGCGCCAGGAGTTGTATTATCGGTGACGACAAGTTTGCTGCCGTCCGAAGTTATGGCTATTCCCGTAGGGTTGGTCCCGACAGCAACTACGGTGTCGAGCGCCCATTGGACCTGGGCGGATGCGACCGAGGATGCCGCCATAATGAAAACAAAAACAAATATTTTGAAACGCGGAGCACTCATGGTATCTGTTCCTTTCGTAGTGGTTCGTTTGACTTAATTATACTAAACCGGTCATGATTTTTCATATGTTATGCGTCAAGCCCGATTTGAAGAAAGAATTTTGTCTATAGAGTTGCTCTCCGACTTAGCGGTGAAAACTAAAACCACGGAGGGGGTTGTAGGGACTCACGGAGGAAGACGATCTCCTGTCGCAGGTGATTTTAATCAGGTTGGGTGGGCACTTATACTTGCAGGGTGATCCAGGCGCGACAGCCGATAAGGCAGATATGTCAGCCGTGGAGACCGGTCATGTGATTTACCGTAATCGACCGGCTATTTACGCTCTTACCTGGAGAGCGCGATGTACTTTCATCAGCAGTTCATCCAACAGGTACGGCTTTGGCAGGAAATCCAGGGCTCCGATTTCGTAGGCGTCGGTCTTCACTTCCGGCTCGAGGTAACCGCTCGCCGAGATGACCTTGACATGCGGATTCAGTAACAACAGCCCCGCGAGAACCTCGGATCCGCTCATTTCAGGGAGCCCCATGTCAAGAAGGACAAGACTGATTTCATTCATGTGATCCCGGTAGGTCTCGAGTCCCCTCATCCCGTCCGATGCCAGAAGCACCTTGTACCCGCTTTCTTCGAGAATCGTCTTCAAGAAATCTCTCAAGGGCTCCTCATCCTCGATCGCAAGAATCACTTCACCATGACCGCTCGGTGATTCACCTGTTTCTTTTTCATCCGTCAGCGTCTCCGTTGTCCGGACGACGACCGGGAAATACAGATAGAACGTAGTCCCCTGACCGACCGTGGATTCGACATCTATAAATCCGTTGTGAGCCTTCATGATCCCGTAGACGACCGATAACCCCAGGCCGGTGCCGCGACCGCCCTTTGTCGTGAAAAACGGCTCGAATATGTGTCCCATGATATCGTCTCCCATCCCCGATCCGGTGTCCGAGACAGTCACTTCCACGTACTCGTCGGCTTCTACCTCCGGAAAGTGGTCCTTCAGGTTTCTGCGACCGATCTTCTTCACGGCGATTGTGATTGTCCCGCCTTTCAGCATTGCGTCACGTGCGTTCACACAGAGATTGAGGAGAGACTGGTGGATCTGGTTCGAGTCGGCCGGGATCGCAGGCACGTCGGGTTCGATCTTCACCTCGAAGACGATCTTCTCGGGAAAAGTTGCCTTTAGGAGCTCGACGATCTCCCGGATGACGCCGCCGATCTCCACCCACCCGGTTACCACTTCAACTTTCCTTGCAAAGGTCAGAAGCTGCCTGGCCATTCCGGCGCCGCGTTCCGTCGCCTTCTTGACGGCCTCGAAGCTCTTGTCGAACCGCTCCGGGTTCGTCCGCCATCTCTCCATGAGAGATACGTGTCCCGTGATCACGTTCAGAATGTTGTTGAAGTCATGAGCTATCCCGCCGACGAGGGTCCCCAGCCCCTCAAGCCTTTGTGACTGGAAGAGCTGCTCCTCGAACTGCCGCTCGACTGTTTCATCACTTATGCGTGCGCCGGCGTGGGTGGGGTTAACCGCCGGATTGGACTTGCCGGCGGGGTTGTCTTTCACATATATTCTTTTGTCTTCAGGGCTCACGTGTTCTTCTTTCTGCACTCTCACTCGCTTCCTTCCCTTTATGAGCCCGCTCTTCACAGGAGCAAAGAAGAGACAAAAGTGATGTCGGTTTGTATCCTAGGCGTAATTCAGTATGAGGAGAGGGCCGAAAGAGTACTGTGCCTGACCCGGATCTTGCTTCGGCTCACTATCTCGAACTCTATGCGGCCAACTAACTCATCATTACGTCTGCAAAAAGGAGTCCCGACTCGACCGACTGATCGCAGAAGTTGGGATCGGTTCTCCAACGTGCCGTTCATGTCAGTCGCGGGCGAAACAAATACACCCTGTCTTATTTTCTGTTTCAATTTCCGTTCTCCAGAGCAACTCATTGCAGAATACATTTGATTGATCCCCTCCACCCGGTCATCCGGTCAAGAAGGCCGATAACTCACTTGACGACAGCGATGCAACAAAGGAGTAAAATCTTCCCGCAGATCACGCAGACTGCGGCTCTTGCGGGCCGACGCAATCTGCGGGAGACAACCTTTAATTAAGAACATTGCTGGAACGAATCCGCCTCCTGTAGCGAATTTTAGTCCGGCACGCAAAGAAGCGTGTTGCAGAAGATGCAGTTAGTACCTGGATTTTGGATGTTTTCCTGCGGATCTGCTGACACTTTAGGGCTGACGATAATCTTCAACTGATTCACCTCCTTTTGGGTATTTTAGACTGTTTAGCAAATAAATGATTAATTACGCGAGTCAAACAAACTCCTTGACGGGTTCCTCCTGGAATGCGCCTCCCACAAGCAGCTTGATTTCATCCTTGTAAGGGGGGCAAACGGGACGGGTCCGCATCTCTCTTGGTTTTGTAACCTGTATCTTCGGGCAGTGGCCGGAATTGCAGATCGGGAGAACCGCACAGCGCCTGCATTGCGGGTACTTTTCTATACTCGATTCAACCCAGAGGCTGAATTTTTCCTGATCGATCTTTACCGTCCCGTCATTCTCTAACCTGCCCACCAGGTTCTCCGGAAGCTCAAATGCGGATGTACACTTATAAACGTTTCCGTCCGGACCAATGACAAGGGATCGTGGATCTGCGGCGTAGCACATTCCGAGCCTGGGATTCAGAATGAGATCGCTGTCGTACAAATACAGACCAACTTCGGTACACACGTCGACTATCTGTTTTCTTAGACTTCTTTGTTCAAAGTTGGTGAGGAGCTCAAACTTGCTCTCTCCCCATGTAGGCCTCACATAGAATCGGGCCCTTCTGTCATCACCGACAACGTCTTTGATTATCCGTGCAAACTCCGGCACGGTCTTCAAATTTTCTCTGTCGACATTCATCCGTATGGAGTACAAGAGTTCGGGATGATCTGACTGCGCGATGTACCGTAGATTTTCGATAATCTGATCGTAAGTTGACCCGCCGGTGCCGAGAAGGCGGCGCTGATTGTGGAAATCCCTCGGGCCGTCGATTGTAATCTGATAGCGGAGTATCTTCCATTCATTGACAGCCTCCTCGAACACTTCCGGCGTCAGCAGATAACCGTTTGTCGTAATAGACGCGGCGAATGGGACATTGTGCTCCCTGGCAGCCGCCACGGTGTGCACTGAAATATTCCGCATAACGTCTATTCCAACCAGAGGCTCTCCGCCGAACCACTCGATAGAGAAACCGTGGACCCGCTCCATGGTTTTTGTGATGTATTTTTTCAGCGCATCCTGGGTCTCTTCATTCATTTCGGGCTTGAGAAACTTTTCATAACAGTACACGCACCTGAAATTGCATTGCTCGGTCGGGAGTACTATCAGACTCATTTTGTCCGTGCTCCTCTGCCTCGCGTTAAACGACTCTATATAATCCGGAATCTCATTCAGGTCTTCCGGAATTATGAAGTTTGCATCCTTCAAAGCCGAAAACCATTCATGGTCGCTGAGCTGAAATGTCTCACGGCTCCAGGTTTCCTCAAACTGAGGAAACAACGGATCCATCTCCGATAACTCGACAATCGCCCCAGTCCTTGCATTGAAAAGACGTGCTCCGTCTTCAGTCCTGACCGTTACATTGTACCGACTCTTCTTGTAATTCATGCGTGCACTCCGATCTTGTTTGTAATCGAATTAATGCTAATACCATGCCGAGATGAACACGCTATTTTTCATCGTTTAGGGGGCAGCTGATGAGCATTTTCCAGAATTCTGGAAAAGTACGCGTTTAGCTTTCCAGATTTTCGGAAGAAATACCTTTTGACAGTCAATCGGTTTCGTGGTCAGACATGCGGGTTTGTCGAGTGAC
>JAJYJD010000170.1 GCA_021789755.1 Bacteroidota bacterium | reverse complement strand
TGCGACAGACCGACTTCGGGTAACGATGTTCGATATACTGAGGAACATCCTGGACATCGATGGAGCGACCGCGTTGGATCTCTATGCGGGCACAGGGAGTGTCGGTTTCGAAACCATCAGCCGTGGTGCGAAGCGTGTGGTCTTTGTGGAATCCGATAGACTAATTGCGGCCGTGATCCGCCGCAACGCAGAGTCCCTGGGTGTCCTCGAGCGTTGTGATATTCACCTCGCCGCCGCGGAGCGATACGTAGAAACTGCCCGGGAGAAATTTGACATCGCCTATGTGGATCCACCCTATGCGTTAAATGACCGGACTCATGAAATTATAGACCGGATGCTGCAAAGGCAGCTGGTGAACGAATCCGGAATCATCTGCGTTGAACACTCGAAGGCTTATGAGCCTCCACCCGGGATCCTGATGAGGCAGAAAATATTCGGCTCGACAATTTTATCCTTCATAAAACCGGAGACAAAATGAGAATCGCGATCTATCCCGGAACATTCGACCCAGTCACGAACGGGCACGTGGATGTGGCCAAGCGCGCGGCAGAGCTCTTCGACAAGGTAATCGTGTGCGTTGCCGTCAACACGCTCAAAGAACCCCTCTTCACCGGTGCAGAGCGCGTTAAGATGATACGCGAAGCCGTGAAGGACATAAAAAATATCGAGGTGGAAGAATTCCAGGGACTGCTCGTGGACTACGCAATGAAGAAGAATGCGGATGCAATAGTCCGCGGGCTTCGTGCCGTGTCCGATTTCGAATATGAATTTCAAATGGCACTGACGAACAGGAAGCTTTGTTCGCATGTCGACACCGTGTTTCTCATGCCCCATGAAAAATACACTTACCTCAACAGCACGATCGTCCGTGAGATCGCCAGGTTCGGCGGAGATGTGCGCGAGTTTGTCCCTGAACACGTAAGGAAGGAACTGATGAATAAGGCCAGATTCGCAAGAACCAATCGCAGGAGGAAACAATCTTAATGATGTCGTTTTCAAAAAAAGTAGATAGAATTGAAGAATCTCAAACGATTGCAATAACGTCGCTAGCAAAGAAGCTCCGTTCCGAGGGTAAGAACATAATCAGCCTGAGTGCAGGAGAGCCCGACTTTCCCACACCGGAAAATATCAAGCAGGCAGCAATCAAAGCAATCGAGAACAATTTTACAAAGTACACGCAGAACGAGGGAATTCCAGAGCTCAGAGAAGCGGTTGCAGATAAATTCCGCCGGGAGAACGGACTGAAAGTGGAAGCCTCGAATATTCTTATATCGAGCGGCGGCAAGCATTCGATTTTCAACGCGCTTCAGGCTATATGCGACCCGGGCGACGAGGTCATTATTCCGGCTCCGTACTGGGTCAGTTTTCCGGAGATGGTCAAGCTGGCGGACGGCGTGCCAGTTATTCTGAAAACCACCGAAGCGAGTGGTTTCACATTTGACGCCCAGGATGTGGAGCGGCTGGTCACCGCAAGGACCAAGGCCATTATTATCAATACACCCTCGAATCCCACGGGCGCTGTAATCAGCGAGGAATCACTTAGGGGTATCGCTGCTCTGGCAAGAAAGCGGGGCTTCTATATCATCTCCGACGAGATCTACGAGAAGATCATCTACGATGGTAACAAACACTTCTCAGTCGGTTCCATCTCCGAAGCAGGTGACCATGTGATTACGGCAAGCGGCGTGTCAAAGGCTTACTCTATGACGGGCTGGCGAATCGGTTTTCTTGCTGCCGGCCATGAGGTCATCAGCAGGGCCGCGAAGATACAAAGTCAGGTCACGTCCAACGCCTCTTCCGTTTCGCAAGCTGCCGCTCTTGAAGCTTTAAGAGGCACACAGACCGAAATAGAAAAAATGAGAGTGGCATTCCAGAATCGCCGCGACATCCTCTTTGCAAGACTCTCCGGGATTAAAGGGCTCACGCTCAGCAAACCGGGAGGAGCGTTCTACTTCTTCCCTTCCATCAAAGGGCTTGTCGGCAAGCGGCACGGCGGCCGCATCCTCAAGAATTCTGCGGACGTTGCCGAATTCATACTCGCCGAAGCACAGGTTGCATTAGTGCCCGGCACCGCCTTCGGATCGGAGGATCATATTAGGATATCTTATGCATACTCCGAGAAGGAACTCACCGAGGCGGCAACCAGGATTGAAGAATCGATCTCGAGGCTCAAATGACAATCCCGGTGGTTCACCTCAAGAAGAAAGAAGAAAACAGGATCCTTTCGGGACACCTCTGGGTTTTCAGTAACGAAATACAGAAGATCGATGGAGTTCCGGAGATCGGCGACGTGGTGGAAGTCAGGAGCGGGAGAAATGAGTCGCTTGGATTCGGCTTCTATCATCCCAGGACATTGATTGCAGTCCGGATTTTTTCAAAGGAGTTCGTCGAACCGGACGCCGATTTTTTCATGCGGCGCCTGACCTCGGCACTGCAGCTTCGCGAGCAGATATTCAAGACTCCGTTTTACAGATTGGCGTACGGCGAAAGCGATTTTCTGCCCGGTTTAATAATTGACCGGTTCGGTTCATTGTTCGGCGTGCAGATATTGTCTGCGGCAATGGAGAGAAGAAAGGGAATCATTTTCGACGTACTCAAGGGACTGTTCTCTCCCGAAGCAGTTTATGAAAGGAACGAAAGCAGTACACGAGCACTCGAGGGACTGCCGCAGTCGAAAGCGATCGTATACGGCGATGAGCTGTCTGCCGACTATGGTGAGGAGGGCGTGGTGTTTCGTGTGCACCCCTTCACCGGACAAAAAACCGGTTTCTACTTCGACCAGAGGTATAACAGAATATTCTCCCGACAGTTTGCACCGGGCTCCGAAGTGCTTGACCTCTTCTCGAACGAAGGGGGATTCGGCCTCAACATGGCGATAGCGGGAGCCGCAAAAGTCACTGCGGTGGATTCCTCTGACCTTGCCGTGAGCAACATGAAGCTGAATGCAGAGATCAACCGGATCAACTGCATCGACACAGAAGTGTCGGATGCTTACGACTTTCTCAACAGGAGCATCGCATCGGGGCGCAAGTTCGACGTAGTCATATGCGATCCGCCGAGCTTCACACGAAACAGGAAGAGTGTCCCGGTCGCGAAGGCGGGATACCGCAGGCTTCATGAAATGGTTTTTCAGATCCTGAAGCGAGGCGGCATCCTGTTGACTGCATCATGCTCCCATCATATACTCCGGCAAACTTTCGAAGACGTCGTGGCCTCCGCCGCTCTTAAATCCGGCAGGACTCTTCAGCTCCTTCATCGGGCCGGCGCCTCTCCCGACCACCCCGTACTTCCTGCGATGCCTGAGACGGAATATCTGAAGTTTACAGCTTACAGGGCACTCTGAACGGCGAATCAGCGACAATTGGAAAATAGCAAGAGCTGGCCCCGTCCATTTTTAATCCTGTGAACTGAAAGGAACGTCCAAAGGGAGATGAAAGAAACTTTCCAATGTTGTAAATTGTTCTAGGATACAGGAAAATGACTAAGACAATAGCTCTATCACTGTTGCTCCTTTCCGCTGCGGCTTTTGCGCAACAACCGTACGTTGCGACATCGCCCGATTCCCAGTTTACCTACATGCCTGTAAGAAACCTGCAACCGGATACTGCGGAGCGGGCCAACGCACTTGGTCTTGACTTAATGATCGGGAACAGCGGATTCGGGGCGGGTTTCTTCTACAAACAAAGAATAGCCAATAATCTGTCGTGGACTGCATCTTTCAGCATCTCTGAAGCCAAAGCCTCCAACGAGATTGCCTACTACGATCCTTACACCGGTCAGAAGTTTGTACCGGGGAAAGTCAACCAGCTTTGGGTGATTCCTGCAATGCTCGGCCTGCAGTATCGACTGTTCAGTGATGAGATCACGGATTCGTTCCGGCCATATATATTCGGCGGGCTTGGCCCTGACGTCGTTTTTGCTGCACCATATAATCAGCCTCTCTCATATAGCTTCTCTCACGGGCGCGGTTACTTCGGAGGAGGAGCTTATATCGGTCTAGGTGCCTATTTCGGGAGCGATCCGAACAGCCTGCTTGGAGTCAGCATAAGATATTACATTCTGCCGATGAAGCACGGAATTGAAAGCATGCAAGGCGAGCCGATGGCAAACTTCAATTCCTTTTTTATCGCCTTCAACATCGGAACACAGTACTAACTTCAAAAGATCACCCTCCTGAGCGCATCACCTGTGTGTGATTCCTTCGTGCGCATTATTTGCTCGGGCGTCCCCACAGCAACTACTCTTCCTCCGTCCTCACCTGCTTCAGGGCCGAGATCTATTACATAGTCGGCACATTTTATCACGTCAAGGTTGTGCTCAACGACAATGATACTGTTTCCCCTGTCCCGCAGCTCGAACAGCACATCCAGCAGCTTTGCTATCTCTTCGAAGTGGAGACCTGTGGTGGGCTCGTCCAGTACGAAGAGGACTTCCGTTTCGCCGCTTCCCGAGAGATATGTGGAGATTTTCAGGCGCTGCGCTTCGCCGCCCGAGAGCGTTGAGAGTCGTTGTCCGAGCTTCAAGTAGCTGAGGCCAACCCGTTCGAGGAGGTTCAGCGGTTTCACGACTTCCTTCCTGTCTCCGAAGAATTCGAGCGCTTCGGACACGGTCATGTCGAGGATGTCTGCGATATTCATCCCCCGGTATTTAATCTCCAGCGCCTCCGAACTATATCTCCTTCCACCGCATACCTCGCAGTCCAGCGTTACATCAGCGAGAAATTGCATCTCCACCACCTGGATCCCCTCGCCACTGCAGGCTTCACATCTCCCGCCCCACTCCACATTGAACGAGAAGTAACTTGCGGAGCGGTCTCTCTCGCGGGCAAGAGGAGTATCCGCGAAAATACTTCTTATCGAGTCGAATGCGCCGCTGTATGTAGCCACGTTCGACCTCGAAATCTTTCCGACGGAGCTCTGATCCACAAGCTCGACTGATTCCGGCAGATAATCGAATTTGATTTGTTTCGCCTTGTTTGTGGGAATCGAAACATCGCTCCTCGACTCCAGCAACGCTTCGGACTCGGGATTCTGTTCCTTCAACGCCTCGTAAAGGATATCATAGACAAGCGTACTCTTCCCTGATCCGCTGACCCCGGTTATGCACACAAACGAGTAGAGCGGAATATCCACATCAAGACCTTCGATGTTATGCATCGACGCACCTCTGACATGAATGAATCTGTCTGCGGGTTTGCGCCGCTTTGGAATCGGTATGCTCTTTTCACCGCGGAGATATTTCCCTGTCACTGATTTCGTCGAAGACTTAAGACCGGCATAAGTACCCGCAAACATGACGTTTCCGCCCAGCGCGCCCGAGCCGGGCCCAAGATCGATCAGGTAGTCTGCATTTTTCATCATCTCCGCATCGTGCTCTACGACGATCACGGTGTTATTGTATGATTTGAGATTCTTTAGAATCGATACAAGCCGGTTCATGTCTCTCGGGTGCAGACCGATGCTGGGTTCGTCCAGGATATATGTAGTTGCGACAAGTGTAGACGCGAGGCTCGTCGATAGGTTGACCCTCTGGGCTTCACCGCCGGACAATGTCGACGAAAGGCGATCAAGGGTCAGATAACCTAACCCTATCTGGAACAGGTAGCCGATCCTTTTTTTGATTTCCTCAAGGACTTGTTCCGCGATAACGGCGCTTTCGCCTTCAAGCTTCACAAGCTCGAAAAACTTCCTGGCCCTTGAGACAGTCATAGAGACTACCCCGCCGATATTTTGTCCGTCGATCTGTACGGCGAGTGCCTCCCTGCGCAACCTTGCCCCTTTGCATGCTGTGCACGTGACGTATCCCCTGTACTTGTCGAGGAAGTACCTAACAGAGAAAGAATGAGATTTCTTCTCGAGGTGTTTGACAAAGCCGTGTAATCCTACAAAATTCTTGTCGCCGCCAATCAGGAATTTCCATTCGGCCTCCGACAAATCTTTCACCGGGATGTCGAGTCGAACACGCCCGGCCGCCGCAGCTTTGATGAGCGACCTTCGATACACATCGAACGCAGGCGCCGACACCAGGCTGATCCCGCCGTGAAGTATGCTCAGATGCGGGTTTGCAATGGTCTTCTGCCAGTCGTAGCCGATCACGGTCCCGAAGCCCTGGCACTCCGGACACGCCCCGTACGGATTATTGAATGAAAATAGCCGCGGCTCCGGTTCAAGGTACGGCGTCTGACAATTGGAGCATTCAAAACTACTCGAGAACCGAAAATTCTTGCCGCTGTCTACGTCGAATATGTAGATGGTGCCGGAGCCGTTGAGGAACCCCTGCTCACATGCCTCGGTGATACGTTCATCTGAACCCTCAGACCCGGCTACCACCCTGTCTGCCAAAACAAGGAATTCCCCCGACAGTGGAAGAGTTGAGATGTTGGAATCTATGATGACGGACGGCTTTTCAAGCTCTGCAAAACGGAAAAACCCACGTCTCTTCAAGTCCTGTAGAATCTTCGCCGAGTCATTCGACTTAATATTAAAGAAGATATACAACTTCTTTCCACTTAAAGACTTCCCGACTTCTTTTATGATTGACTGGGGCGAGAATCTGACAACCGGGATATGGCAACGGTCGCAGAAAACCTGGCCGGCACGACCGTACAGCAGCCGAAGGTAATCGTAAATCTCGGTCATCGTCGACACAGTGGACCTTGGATTTCTGCTCAGACGTCTCTGCTCGATAGCGACGGTGGGCGACAATCCCTGAACCGAGTCGAGGTCGGGCTTTTCCATACGTTCAAGGAACTGCCTGACGTACGCCGAAAGGCTCTCGATATATCTTCTCTGACCTTCAGCATAGATAGTGTCAAAGGCAAGGCTTGATTTCCCGCTGCCGGAGGGTCCGGTAATCACCGTGATCTTTCCCTTCGGTATGTGAACGCTGATGTTTTTAAGATTATGCGTGCGCACTCCTTCGAGCACGAGAGCATCGCCGTTGACGTTGTTTCCGGGTTTTATATTTTGCTTTGCCGACGCGATTTTGGCCAAGTCCTACCTTCGTGGTTTGTTCAATTCCGTAGCCATTAATTTAACAAATCTTGAACAATCTTTCCTGACCCGTAGTTCACCATAACAGTGAGTTCCAATCCGGCGGCACGAACTTGAATGACACATGCGCAAAAAGTATATTTTCAAAGTGAAATTAAGAACGCCAGCACTTTCTCTGCGGACAAGAACAACTGCCGTCGTCGTGCTGATCCTTTTTGCTGCCGGCATTCTCATCACTTATTTTAATTCGATAGCAACTGAGAGGATGTTGTTCCGCGATGCAGAGAACAGCGCTCAATTCATTGCGGCTGAGTTCAATGTCGCGACAAGCGCTTCTCCGAAGGTTGATGCGCCGACTCTGGCAGCCAATGCAAGACTTGCCTTGAGACTACTTCCAGAGTCGGAATTCATAGGTTTCTTCAAACGGATAACGTCCGATTCAGTCGAGCTCGTGGCTTCTGCCGGCAGGCGCCCTGCAAATCTCGAATTCACATTTATTACCGGGGCCCTTAGCACC
>JAJYJD010000169.1 GCA_021789755.1 Bacteroidota bacterium | reverse complement strand
ACTCTTTCTCAGGCCCTGAAGGGAATGAGCACCGACATAAACAGGGTACTTGAAAAAAGGCGCTGGCTCAGGCGGACCGGCAAAATGTTCGATTGAGTAATGGCAAAGAAGACACATAAAGAAGTGATGCAGGATAGGAACGGATTGCTTTCGCAGAGTTCCGTCCCGTATATATTTGTTGCTCCTTCGGTTGTTCTCCTGACCGTCTTCTTCGTCATCCCGGTCATCACAGCATTCCTGATGAGCTTCACCGACTTCGACATTTATTCACTCGCGAATCTGCATTTCGCGCGGTTCACCGGGCTCCAGAACTATACGAATCTTTTCTCGGATCCGGTTTTCTGGAAGGCGATGTTCAACACCTTCTACTTCCTGGTTATCGGCGCGCCGCTCACGATCTTCGCTGCACTGACCGCAGCTGTCATGTTGAATTCAAAGCTGGTCCGGTTCAAATCGATACTCCGTGCCGGATTTTTTGCTCCGGTCGTTGCTACTCTCGTCGCTGTGTCGGTCGTTTGGAAATATGTATATGACCCGCACTTCGGGCTTTTGAACTATGCGCTGAGCTTTTTTGGAGTATCGTCACACGACTGGCTCAGTAATCCGCTTTGGGCGATGCCAGCGATCATCGTGTTTGCAGTCTGGAAGAACTTCGGGTATACCATGATGATTTTCCTTGCCGGTCTGCAGACCATCCCTGAAACTCTGTACGAGGCCGCGGAGATCGACGGAGCGGGACCGATGCAAAGATTCTGGAGAATTACCGTCCCGATGCTCGCCCCCACGACGCTGTTCGTAACCGTCGTTACTTTGATCGGGTACCTGCAACTATTCGCAGAGCCATATATAATGACGGATGGCGGCCCGGTCGATTCGACTCTGTCAATCGTTCTGCTGATGTATCGTCAAGGGTTCCGTTACTGGCAGATGGGGTACGCGGCTTCGCTGGCCTTCGTCCTCGCTGCCGTGATTTTCGTGTTGACAATGATTGAGATGAAGATACAGGGAGAGACGAGGACCGCATGAAAGAGCGACAGATCAAATCGATCGCGGTCACCGCCGTTATGGTGCTTGCAGCAATCATAGTACTCGTACCGTTCTTCTGGATGATCATGACATCATTCATGAAAACAGGAGAGTCTTTCGCTTATCCGCCCGTTTTCTGGCCGAAGAAATTCACTCTTGAACAGTACACAATACTTTTCAAGCGGCTCCATTTTCTCAGGGACTTTGTGAACAGTTTTGCCGTTTCAAGCCTTATGACAATATGCAGTTTGTTCCTGAACTCTCTCGCGGGATTCGCGTTTGCCAAATATGCATTCAAGGGACGAAGATTCCTCTTTACTTCATTTCTCGCGACTATGGTCATACCCGCGCAGGTCGGAATGCTTCCCGTCTTCCTGATTTTGCGTCAGATGGGGATGCTCAATACATATTGGGGACTGATCTTGCCTGGGGCTGTCAGCGCGTTCAGCATTTTCTTTTTCA
The DNA here is from genome assembly GCA_021789755.1 of Bacteroidota bacterium. GTDB lineage: Bacteria > Bacteroidota > Ignavibacteria > Kryptoniales > JAKASW01 > JAKASW01. The sequence goes on along the minus strand of JAJYJD010000169.1, from coordinate 6,051 downwards.
GACAATACATGATGACGATTCCGACAGACCTTATTGATTCGGCGCGGATTGACGGATGCAGCGATTTCAGAATTTATTGGCAGATCATTTTGCCGCTTGCCAGGCCGGCTCTTGTAACTCTTGGCATCTTTACCTTTCTCGGTACATGGAACGATTTCATGTGGCCACTGATAGTGTTGAACAGGGATACAATGTATACGCTTCCAGTTGCGCTCGCCAACTTGATGGGCGAGCATGCTCCCGACACGGAACTCATGATGGCGGGCTCCGTTGTGACCATTCTTCCGATTATGATCCTGTTCCTCGCTCTTCAGAAGAGTTACGTTAGTGGGCTTGTAGCAGGCAGCCTGAAGGAATAGAAGAATAGCCGTCGCGAAGTCATTTGTTCGATGATTCATATCATTATTTCACATTAATCGCCGAGCATTACTTGATTCGTACTAATAACCAAAATAGAGCCGACAGAAGAATTATAGCTGAACTAAATGGTGTCTGGGAGATAGAGCCGGGTGAGATGAATTCTCCACCGAGCAAATTCATGCACCGTGTCGAGGTACCGTCACTCGTAGATTGCGCGACGCCCTCATACGACTGGCGGGGACACGACTTCCATTGGTATCGCAGGACTTTTTTTGCAGAAGAGAATCAGAAAGGTCGCCCGGCGTTCCTGAAAATTGAACAGAGCATGTTCGGGACAGCCGTCCGGGTAAATGGAAGCCTGGCGGGCGAGTCGATCTCATGTTACACTTCACAGGAGTATAGAATAGACAAATTCCTGAAGTATGGCAGCGAGAATGAAATTCTAATCAGAGTCGGCCAGAGGGCGACGCTCCCGCCGGAGAGCGCGGTCGGCAAGGACCAGGAACGTATCTCGTTCATCCCCGGTATCTGGGGAGACGTAAAGCTCGTTCACACCGGTCATGTAAGAGTAAAGCTGGTCCAGATGCTTCCGAGAATTGACGAGTCACGTGTCGACGTGAATGTGTGGCTGGAAAACATGAGTATTGCTCCAATAGATATCTTCCTGTCGGCGAAGGTTAGGGAAAAGTCGAGCGGCGAGCCGGCATCCGGAGTTATCCATGACCGGGTGACAGTTGAGCCAATGTCAGAGGCAGAAGTTACGATTCGCATATCCATGCCGCACGTTAATTTGTGGTCACCCGACACGCCATTCCTCTATGTTTTTACGGCGACGCTTACGGGTGGCGACGGTGCCTTCATTGACGAGATGGACGTTACCTTCGGGATGCGTGAATTCAAGATTGACGGTCCCGACTTCCTGCTCAACGGTAAAAAGATCTATTTGAAAGGGAGCAATATCGCGTTTCATCGTTTCCTGTCGGACGAGGACAGACGGTTACTTCCCTGGAATGAAGGATGGATCAGGAAATTACTTGTTGAAATTCCGAAGGGGCACAATTTCAACTTCTTTCGTGCGCACCTCGGTCATATGTACAACAGGTGGTACGACATTGCCGACGAAGGCGGTATCATGCTGCAGGACGAGTGGCAATTCTGGGGAGCTACCGGGACAAAGGAGCAGATTTCCAGGGAATTCACCGAATGGCTGAAAGACAATTGGAACCACCCGAGCATTGTTATCTGGGACCCGCTGAACGAATCTTCCGACGCCGTGGTGCAAAATGAGATAATTCCCGAGATGAAGAAACTCGATCCCACTCGCCCGTGGGAGTCGTACGACTTCTTCGAAGACCATCCGTACATCTACTCGCTCGGTCCGGTCCTTGTAAATCGTAAATTCGGCTACACGAGATCACTCGACGAGATAGAGAATTCAACATACCCTTCACAAGTGAACGAATATCTCTGGTGGTGGCTCGACAAGAATTTCCGGCCGAGTGGGCTAACCAAAAAGGTGGTTAGCCGGTGGCTCGGTGAAGACTATTCCAAGGATGAACTCATAGAGCAACAGTCTTTTCTGGCCTCCGAGCTAACGGAGCTTTTTCGGCGAATGCGGGTCCGGTGCATTCAACCTTTCGTTTACCTCAGCAGCAACGAAGGCCCAACTTCCCACTGGTTTAAAGGCGACATTTCAGGACTGGATCCGAAGCCCGTGCTTGTATCGATGAAGAACACTTTCGAACCCTTTGGTGTCAGCATCGAACTGTGGGACAGGCATTTTGTTGAAGGTGAGAATAGATCCGTAAGCGTGCTCATTCTAAACGACTACCCATTTGCCAGCGAAGGGAAACTCACAATCGGGATTGTGGATTCAGGCGGCGAATGGGTTACTACCATGATTGCTTCGATCCGCGTTGAGGAATCGGGACAGTCGAAACAGAATTTCAGTATTATCTTTCCATCGAAGGCAGGAGACTATCATATCACGGCTGAGCTGACGGATACTCGCACGGGCCGTGTGGCAATGAGCAATAAGGTGGTACATGTCTACCCACGCGGCACTGACAGAGAATCTTCTGCGTCGACAAGCGTGTCGCTCCCTGGCGGAGGCGGCGAAGTTTGTGAATTCCTTATTTCTCGCGGTGTTCGAGTCTCTCAACAGGCGGGACAAATCGACCAGGACACAAATGCTTTGTTTGTGGTGGGGAATGAAATCTCTGCGGCAGAGTTCGATAATGCGAGTGAAGAAATTTTCTCGTGGGTGGAAAAAGGTGGACGGCTTGTACTTCTCCAACCGGAGGACGGTGTTAAAGACAAAACCGAGTTCACGCTTCCTGGAAAACTTAGATTGATCGTTGAACCGAGGAAAGATCTCAACGAAGGAGGATACGATTCTCATATTATTCCCTCCGATCTTTCACACATCATTTGGAAGGGAATAAGAAAAGAAGATCTTCGCATTTTTAACGGTGGGTACGGCGGTGAGATTGTGCCTCAATGTGACTTGAAGATCATCGGACAACACGAAGTCCTTGCTCGCTCGGGACTCGGACTGGCGAGACCGGTAATTGTCTCGGCTGAGGTAGAGAAAGGGCTGGTTATAATAAGCAGCGTCGAGGTTCTCGGACGATTGGTTTGGCGGGATACATGCAACGACAGTCTGTTTGCGTTGAGGCCGGATCCGGTTGCCCAACAATTGATATTGAACCTTGTGGAATTCTGCTCGACGAGCCGTTGTCAAACCTTGACGCGAAGATGCGGGTGCAGATGAGGGCCGAGATATCGAAACTTCACAGGCGACTTGACGCGACGATGATATACGTAACGCACGATCATGTTGAAGGCATGACGATGGGAGACAGGATAGTCGTAATGAAGGACGGGGTGGTCCAGCAGATACGTACGCCTCTGGATCTGTACAACAAGCCCTAAAACAAGTTCGTGGCAAGCTTCATCGGGACGCCGGCTATGAACTTCTTCGAAGGGAAACTAAGGAAGGAGAAAGGGCTGTACTTCGAGGAGCGAGAAGGGAGCATAAGGCTCGAGATTCCCGCGGAGTTTGAGAAGAAGCTGAGCGGGACGATAGGGAAGGAAATATATCTGGGAATACGGCCGGAACACGTACAGATTGGAGGGAGGAAGAAGGGCAAACTCGACTCGACGTGGCCGTTGCGGCTGGATATCTCGGGGCCGATGGGGAACGAGGCTTATTTGTATTTTCAATCGCGTACGAACCAGATAGTTGCGAGGATAACGGAGCCGGTAGATCCCAAGCCGGGGGCAGAATTGAAGATGTACTTCGATACAACAAAGACATACTTCTTCAGCAAGGAAAACGAAGCGTCACTGATTTAGCGACGCTAATACATGGGTTAAAAGCACGCAGCTATGACAATTCAGCTATGGCTGCAGTCAGATTCAACTGCCGTACAACGAAATGGGATACTTCCGTCTCAATTATTTCCGAAGCTGTGCCCGGTGAACTCCAGGAATTCCGGGACATTTGCAGTAACGCGGATTCGGTTACCCTATGCGGCTGGCAGGAGAAGACCGACTCGGTCCGGAACATATATTATAGCTACCGCAGCGATAGTAACGGCTTGTGGTCAATTCCAGTGAAATTAACAAGTGACAGTGTGAGCAATACACCGTGGAGGTAAGACAGCTCACTAATCCGAGTTTCGTAATGCTTTGGAGAAGAAACCCTTCGATCTTCTATTCGGTCTTTAAGAACAATCGTGCTTCATCACCTGCAGTACTCGTGGCTACAAACTGTGACAGCACAGAATATGATTTTGCATCCGGTCTCCTGGTTTGGACAAGTTTCAATACATCGGGCAACAGGAGCTGTCTGACAAGTTATTTTAATAATCCTGGTGGCTTATCTAATGCTGCCGAAGGCACAATAAAATGCAGCGGTGATATAAGTTATCCTCGCCTAATGAATTCCTCAACTATGCTAGGGTTAACGTTTGATCTGAGAGAAGGCAGCGACTCCCTTATGACTCTCCCAAAGTTACCTTTTGTATGAGTCAATGCGAGGTTTGAATTCTCCAAGAAATGAATACGAATTTTTTAGGTTTTTATTTACATTGAAGTTGAATTCCAAAAATAAATCCGAAAGTATGGTTTGTTCGGTTCGGGATAACTTATCTTTTTCTGCCTCGATCTCTTTCAGATACTACGCAACGGCTCTCCTGCTTATCGGAATATTATTTTGGTTAAAATCGATCAATCCCTCCAAGCTCAGCTTTTCCAGAAATGGATACACATCGTTATTCACCGGCACCAGCTCTATTTGTGCACTCAGCGTAATTGGGAACAAAATTGGAAGCGTTATAAGGAGCCACAAAAGGGCCATTGATTTATTTTTTATGGGCATTTCCTTGATTTGAATAATTGTTCTCGATTAAACCGTACCTGGTTAGCAATCTGCCGCGCGTCGGCATATTTCCCCTCTTGGAATGATCGGTGGCGGGCTCGGATGGCGCCACTCGCGACGGATTTTGTTTCATGTTCTTTTCAATAGAGATGGTCATCTTTGCCGTTCAGAAATGGACTGCGAGAGCAAGCGTGGTTTGGTAGCCTCCGCCATATGGCAGTCGAGAGACCTTAATGTTAGTCTCAACCGGCCTGAAATGGCTGTGGGCCCATATTGTCGCCTCTACTGCAGACACGAAATGATTTGCAATTATCGCTCCTGCCGCGGCGAGCCCCACGCTGTAAAATCCCGTCGCGGTGCCTCGCATGTTTTCAAAGTATGCACTGTGTGGAGTGTCGTTTCTCAGACTGTTGTAGTCCAGCAACGCCGGATTCTCGTCGTCCCAACCCTGTCTGAACTGCGGATACTTCCCGATTTCCTTGTAGTATTCTACATTTGGATAGACGAAGAGCCAATGCGAGAAGTAGCCTCCAATTGCAACTTCGACCTGGTTCAAAGCGTTCCAGTTTATCTGGTCCCATGGGGCGGGCTTTCCGTTGTTGATGACTATCAACGGCGCGTATTCATTTGCGATAGTTTGATTTGCCGGCGATGTCCCCTGCTGACTCATTAGCTCAGGAAGATTCTTCTGAATCCACTCGGCATACCGGACTACACTATAGTGTCCATTCTGATAATTTTCTGCAGCCGTTCCATCCGCGTAGAGCTGAAAAGCTTTCGTCTCATCGGAACCTTTCTTGTTATACACCACATTCACAATCCAGGCGGCAAATTCGACCCCGAAAAAGGCTGCAGCCTTCACGATATTTCCACTGTATAACTGACCAGCACCCGGGATAATGAGCGAAAAGAAACCCACCTTGAGCGCGTTCCTTGTTTTTGCCCCCGCAAGCGAATCCTGCAGACTCTGCCGCTTATCAGGCTCGAAAAGATCATCCGAGATAACGCCGGACAGATAAGAATGTGGATCGGCGACGCGTGAATTCATCAAGACGGAGACCGGTTCATCCTCACGAACTACGTCCGATTGGACTCCGCTGCCACCCGCCTTCAACACAAGCGAGGCACGAATCAAAGAGTGAACTTCACCGCAGAACGCCACAGGTCTACCCTGCTGGGCCATAGCCGCTGTGGGCAGCAATAACGATAAGGCAACGATAAGTTTCAGCACGCTTTCTTCCTTTTGTTTGATACGGAATGCCTTTCCTCGCGTTCTTCGACCGCCATCGGCATCGATTTCACCGGTT
>JAJYJD010000168.1 GCA_021789755.1 Bacteroidota bacterium | reverse complement strand
GACGCAATCAGCGGAGCGAGACCGGGCGCCAGGCGCGAGTCTCTTGAAGGATATGTCAAGCGCCTCGAGAAACTCGAGAGTATCGCAAATTCATTCTCGGGCGTCGGAAAGACCTACGCGATCCAGGCCGGGCGCGAGGTTCGGGTCATCGTCGAACCGGAGAAAGTCAACGATATCTTCGCCGACCAGCTTGCGCATGAGATCTCCCAGAAGATCCAGGAGCAGATGGAATACCCCGGGCAGATAAAAGTAATGGTCATACGCGAGGTTCGCAGCATATCGTATGCAAAGTAAGAAACGCGTCCCGAAGCCGGCAAAGCTTAAGCGCAAGGAGACGAAGCCTGACGCACCTGGAAAGACCCCGCTGAAAATAGGATTAACCGGGAACATCGGCAGCGGGAAGTCGACCGCGGCACTCCTATTCTCCGAGCTCGGCGCGATGACTTTCGACACGGACAGTGTCGGGCATGAACTGCTCGAATCGGACCCGAATATCGTGTCAGGAATCGTCGCGGCTTTCGGCAAGAATGTCGTGAGAAACGGTCTGATCAGCCGGGAGATACTCGGCAGAATCGTTTTCAGCAACCCGGAAAAGAGAGAGAAACTCGAGAGCATCCTCCATCCAGCTATCATGTCGGCAATCGACCGGCGGTTAAATCAGAGCGATGTATGTACCTACGCCGTAATCGAAGTACCTCTCCTTTATGAGGCGAGTCTTTCCGGGTACTTTGACTATGTTATCCTTGTTAAAGCTGAAGAGAGGAGCGCGATTGCCCGCGCTTCGGCAAAACTCGGCATAAGCGAAGAGGACGTTTTGAAACGCCTGAACGCGCAGATCCCCCAGTCGGTGAAAGAGAAACTCGCGGACTTCACAGTCGCAAATGACGGTTCCACGGAGGATTTGAAGAAGAAAGTGGTCTTGCTTCACGCCGTTTTATCGTCTCTTGGCTCAGCCGTCATGAGAACGACTGAGCCGGTACCGAAAAGCATCCACGATTAAGGAGCGCGACGCTTCCTTTCCACACGGGCCGGGCTTCAGCTTTTTCTGCTGTCTCGAAAGAAAAGATGGATGAAATCTTTACTATATGGAAATTTTACAATCAGACCCTTCGCAAGGCGCCTCATGTGGTTATATTATAGACAGTCCTATGATCGAGGTTGATTTCACTAAGATGAACGGAGCCGGCAATGATTTCGTCGTGATCGACGATTTCGACGGCGCGCTGAAGGTCGACCTTCCTTTTCTTGCCCGCACATTGTGCAGCAGGGGCTTCGGGATCGGTGCGGACGGCCTCCTGGTTCTCAGGAAGCATCCGGGGTACGACTTCGAGATGATCTATCTTAACTCGGACGGCAGCGAAGGCGGAATGTGCGGCAACGGCGGAAGATGTATTGCCAGGTACGCGGTGCTGAAAGACATCTGCAGATCCCCGATGAAATTCACCGCACATGGCGGAGAATACTCGGCTGAAGTGGTCGACGACCGGAAGGTCCGACTACATCTCCCCGATCCCGACAGAGTCGTACCGTCCGTCGACGTCCCCATCGGGACGCGACACTTCGAAGCCACGTACGTACATCCAAACACCGACCACGCCGTGTTGCTCGGCGGCACCGCTTTCGACCGCGTTGATTCCGCCGACCTGGTTGCGATAGCGAGGAAGATCCGTTATAATTTCGAGGTTTTCCCGAGAGGGACCAACGTCAACCTTATCGAACAGGACGGCGATAACACGATCCGGATGCGGACTTACGAACGCGGCGTGGAAAACGAAACGCTGGCATGCGGAACGGGAGCCGTCGCCTGTGCGATAACGGCCAGCATCAGATACGGCATGACTTCACCTGTCGAAATAAGAACCACCGGCGGCGAATTACTGAAGGTGTACTTCGAAAAAAACGGCGATCATTTCGCCAAACTCGTTCTTGAAGGCAGCGCAACCGTGGTTTTCAAGGGGAAAGTGCTCTACAATGAACTCTCGCACACTATCTCGGATCTGGAGCATGGACAAGGAAAGATTTGAGATGTTGGTGGAGGAAGTATTCGAAGAGTTGCCGGACGAGTTCAAGTCAAGGATCGAGAACGTCCATGTCGTGGTCGAGGACCTTCCTGACGAATACGATCTTAAAGGCGTTCATGTCCGCAATCCGTACTCCCTGCTCGGGCTCTACACCGGGATACCGCTCAACAAACGCGGGCCCGACTACGGAGTACGCCCCGTCATTCCAGACAGGATAAAGCTCTTCAGGCAAAACATCGAGCGGGACTGCAGAGACGAAAAAGAAATCCAGGAACGCATAAAGGAAGTCCTGATACACGAAGTTGCGCATTACTTCGGTATGACAGACCGGGAAATCAGAAAGGCCGGGTACTAGCCTGGAGACACTGCTGCACCAATACGGATATCTACTGATTTTCGTCATAACCCTTTTCGAAGGCGAGACCGTACTGCTGATAGCCGGCATACTCGCGCATCAGGGTTTTCTTAACATCGAACTTTCCATCATTTCAGCCTTCCTAGGATCAGTCATAGGCGATCAGCTTTTCTTTCAGCTCGCGCGCCAGGAAGGCTATGACTTCGTGAAGAAATTCCGATATGTCACGTCGGTTTTGCCGCGCGCAGAGCGGCTGGTGAAGAAACACGGCAATTACATCGTCCTTTTTGCGCGTTACATATACGGATTGAGAACGGCACTGATTGTGATGTGCGGGCTGGCTAAAATGCCCCGTCTGAGGTTCACTATGATCAATCTTTTCGCGGGACTGATTTGGGCTGTTTCTTATGGGTTTCTTGGTTATTTTTTCAGCGAAGCTATCGGTTCGGTTGCCGGGTTGGGAAAAATCGAGTTTGTGATTACCGCGGCCATTGCAGTAGCCGCTTTGGTCTACTGGGTTGTCAGAACAGCCAACGCGAAACCGGTTTCCGATGAACCAAAACAGGAGGAATAAATGTCGAAAGTTCTACTGGAGATCAATTACGAGGTACAGCCCTCAAAACGTGAAGAGTATCTGAAATTGATCAATGAACTCAGGGCCGGATACGATTCCTCTGGGATCGCGAAGCTGGATGTGTATGAAGTTCAAGGCTCACCGAACAACTTCATGGAAATCTATTCATACGAGAGCGAAGAAGCGTTTCAGAATGCCGATGACAGCTCATTCGATGAGACTGTCGTCAGGATCAATGATTGCATGGTTCCCGACAAGCTTCGGTCATATACGCTGCACCAGATATGACATCGAATGACTCTGACAGCCGTAATTATTTTTGCATTCACTTATTTGGTAATATCGGCACAGAGACTACCGTTTCTTCACTTAGATAGAACCTCGGGTGCAATGATCGGGGCGGTCGCTATGATCGCCTTCGGGGTTCTCACACCAAACGACGCTTACCAAGCACTGAATTTCGACACGATCGTCCTCCTCCTCGGGATGATGATGATCGTGGCATATCTCCAGGTCGGAGGTTTCTTCGATCTCGTGGCCGCATTTATCCTGAAACGGGCCCGCACCGGTCACGGGCTTATCCTTACCATCATCATTTCAAGCGGCATCCTCTCCGCCTTTTTCGTCAACGACACGATCTGCCTGATGATGACGCCGTTCGTACTCCTGCTCACCGGTCGTTCGAAAATCGATCCGAAACCTTACCTGTTGGCGCTCGCATCAAGCGCCAACATAGGAAGCGTGGCGACTCTTGTCGGGAACCCGCAGAACATGCTAATCGGGACATTTTCCGGCTGGCCGTATCTCAAGTTCTTCCTCGCAATGTTACCGATCGCGATTGCCGGACTGGCAATAGATTTCGCTGTACTCCGTCACTTCTTTGGTGGGACTCTAAAACAGGAGCTGAAACCTTATGAGGCCCGGCAAATCGCCGGTGCGGATAAGGCCCTCCTGTACAAATCAGTTCTCGTAATGGCAATTGTGATAGCGGGTTTCACTCTCGGGGTCGGGCTGCCTCTGATGAGCATGCTCGGCGCGTCAATTCTCGTGCTCATCGCAAACAGGCGGCCGGAGGAAATCTTCGCGAAGGTCAATTGGTCTCTCCTCGTCTTCTTCGCGGCCCTGTTCGTGGTCGTGGCAGGCATCAACAAAGTCGGACTTGTCGAGGATGCTCACAAGATTCTTCAGGGGTATTTTTCGGTTTCGCCGACACGACAGATCGCCACTTTTTCGTTCGCATCGCTGCTCCTTTCGAACATAGTATCCAATGTTCCCTACGTGATGGTCGTGCAGCACTGGATAACGGCTTTCAGCTCGCCGATGTTGATGTGGCTCGTACTCGCCATGAGTTCAACCTTTGCTGGAAACTTGACCGTAGCGGGCTCTGTTGCAAACATGATTGTGTTGGAGCTTTCTAAGGAGAGCGCGCCGTTCGGGTTCTGGGAATTTACGAAAGTCAGCGGCACCATCGCGCTGCTGACCTGGGGCACGGGGACACTTTTCCTTCTTCTGTATACCGCAATAGGCCGGTTCTGAGTCGCAGGAAAGCAGGACTCACCTTTTATTCCGGATCAAGTCTTTAAGTTCGAACCGCCGCCATAGATATAGCAACATATGGTCGGTCACTTCCGCCCAGGGACAAGTCCATCACTGCCCGGTCAACGGCCTCTGTTCGAACTCGAAAGAGAACAGGTTCGGACCAACGGGGACAAACAGTCTCAGTGTGCCGGCCATATTAACAACGGGTATCCGAACCTTCCCTCCGATTGCGTTATACTGGAAGAGCGTCGTCTTCCTCAACGCCACACTTTCCCAATATGCTCTCTGGTCCGCGAGACTCGCCGACTGAAGCGAGTAACTCAGGTTATTGCTCTCCTGCGATTCTGCTATGTCTCTTCTCGACTCGTTTTCGTGGCGGATTTCTTCACTCGTCTTCTTCTGGCCGATCGTAGCCACGTCGCCGACAAGCTGGAGTAGCCCGGCAGCGACATTCAAGCCCGTTTGGTTCGAGTAGGTAGCGTTTGCCTGGGCCATCTGCCGGTCAATTCCTTGCAGTTGCGACTCCGGGTTGATGGCGTAGAGAGTATCAACGGCGCTGATGGTGTCATATCTGGCGTCCATTGTCCGGTAGTAAGATATCGTGCGAACATCCCGGTAACTTCCTGCACAATACACAGCTTCAGGAGCAATTAGCACGGGCCGCGACCCGTTATTTCCGACAACGACGTAGAAGGTCAGTGTGCTGCTGAACTCGCTCTCGAAGGCTACAGATACGGTGACGCTATCCTTAGTCTGCGTGACAAATTCTCTTCCCGAGTACCAGACGGTATCGTCTGACACGGGAGTTGCGTTATAGAGTATCTCCGGCTCCACACAGCCACCGAAGATTGCGGCGAGAGCGACCGCTCCTATTATCAGAATTGAATATCGCATACCACTTCCTTTCTCCGTGCGGTTTGACGTCAGATAAAATGCGGAGTTCGATCAGCACCGTCGCGCCGCGCGACAAAGTGGAAACTCCCTGCCATATCCGACATCGTGAACCGTTGTGTGCGAAAATATGAGATGGCCGGAAGTAAGAATCAATGATTGGGTTTTCAACGATTACTCCGGTCGGAGGAAAGGTTAAGGATGATGATGAGGAGTGAAGTGTACTCCTGCCTAAAGACCGAACGCCGTAAGGTTGCCGGATTCGTCGGTAATATAAAGGACACCATTTACTACTACCGGACTCTCCCAGTGAATTTTACCAATACTCGTGTCGTGCCAGAGCAACTTGCCGGTTGTCGGATCGAAGGCTCGTATGTCGCGGCTTCCGGCGCAATAGAGGACATTGTCGGCAACTATCGGTGAGCTTCCTTCATCGTCGTTCTGCCACACAGGTTTGAGGCTCGGCGAGCCGTGACCGTCAATTTCGAGTTTTAAGCCGGAAAGTCCGCTATAGGTCGCCACGAAAACCCATGTTGATTCATCTACAAGGTTTATCCATACAGCAGGCTGCGTGAAAACCATTCCGCCCTGAGGCACATCGATTAACCTTCCAATATTGCCTCCTACATGACCCGCACCATGCTCCCCACTGAGATCGGCAAGGTTGACAAGCCGAAGCTTCATGTCCTTCCCGCCCTGCACCGCGAGATCATGTATGGAGCAATTTGCCGGCACGGGCAGGATTGCCGGGGCTGTGCTGCCAAGGTCGAGGTCTGCCCTGTTAAGATAATGATGGTTCGAGGGAGTATACGCATCGACCGGGTTACCGCCGCGTCCGGTTCCATCTGGGTTAAGCGAGAATATCGTGTCTCCCCAATCGTGTTTCGTCGGATCGAACGGGCCGTTGCCGGTTGCCATATAAATTCTGTCTGTCGCATAATCGTATATGACGCCGGGTCTCGACCAGATAGCTGTCTGTACCGCCGTGCAATCAGGCTGGCCGGGGCTCTGGACGAAATGGACCGGGTTGTCGCTGCAGTTTGCGTTGAAGACGTGCTGAACTCCGGTGGCCAGGTTTATCGTGGTGACATGCCCCTGGTAGTCTCCTCTGTCTCCGAGATAACCCCCATTTGTCACGTAAAGGTACGATACGCCGTTCTTCGCAGTCGCAGTCGCAAGCGCCGATGAACCCTTCTCGTTGAATGGCTTCAGAGTGCAGAGCTCCGGCCAGCCACCTGTTTTGACTTCCTCGCCGTCGGCAACCCTGAACTTGTGAACGTAGCCGTCCAATCCGTAGCTGTAAACGAACTGCTTGTCCGGATCGACAGCCGGAGACGAAGTCGTGTATATAGGCTGGTGGCCGTTGTTGATTTTGTACTCGCCGGGTCCGTATTGATGTTCCCAAACAGTTTTACCTGTGCTTGCGTTCAGAGCTACGATGTGACCGTCTCTTGTCGTGAGGTAGAGCAGGTCCATGGTTCCTTCCGTGGTCGGAACATTACGCAGGTAAACCGGGGCGCCGTCAGCCACATCTGGAAGTGACACCCGAAACAGCCGGTGAAGCCGATGGACGTTGCCCGCATTTATTTTCGTTTCTTTTGTATTGTTGCCGCTGTGCTGTTCGTCGAAGTTGAACTGGAGCCAATCGTACGACGACTTCTCCGGTTTCGACATATTTTCCGGCGATTTGCCGGGCTTCAGGGCAAGCATGCTCACAAAAACGATCCCCAGTATGGCGGCGGTTGACGATCGGAAAATCGGATTGACAATGGTCGAATGTGCTCTGTTCTCCACGGGACTCTCCTGCTTTGTACGATGGAAAACGCAGGCCGGGCCAAATAAGTTGCAGCTTCTTCACGGTACAAAGCGCGGTTGGAAAAGCTCCGGTTATGGACGGAAGCGAAAACATCGATGATGAAAAGATAGTCTGCGCACTTAATGAGGAGGAGAAACGGCTTCCCCACTGTGGCAAAACCGCCGGGTACTGCAAGAAGAGCGACAACATCCCGAGTGATGAAAAGTTGGATTTCCCCCTTTTCTTCGGCATTAAGACAATCACATTCTCCGATGCAGCCATGACAATTCCAGCGTCTGTCCGCGCAAAATTAAAAAAAGTTAACCATCGGCTGCACTTAAACTTCAATCGGGCTTGGACGTTATATTTGGGTACGAACCGGAGGTAAAAATGAAGA
>JAJYJD010000167.1 GCA_021789755.1 Bacteroidota bacterium | reverse complement strand
TCACTTTCCACCCCGCCGCGCTCCTCAGGAACCCGAACTGGAAGAGACCTGCCTGGGAAGACGTCCAAAAAATGCGTAAAATGTACGATGAACTGCCGGACTGATTCAAAATTCTTGATTTATAATTTTGAATTGTGAATTGAGAGGGCCACTGAGAGGCAATTGAGAATTAGAAATTCAAAATTTAAAATTCTATTCAACGATGGCTACTGACTTCGACCAGAAAAGGCTGAGAGACTTCGAACCGGAAAGCGCCTCAGGAGGAAGAATACCTCCCCAAGACGTGGAGGCTGAAAAGGCGGTTCTCGGCGCAATGCTGCTCGACAAGCACGCGGTATCCCCGGCGATCGAGCTTCTCCAACCGGACTATTTTTACTCGACGGCGAACGAAAAGATTTTCGGCGCGATCCTGGACCTTTACGCTCGAAATGTCGAGATAGACGTGATCACGTTGCGCGAGGAACTTCGCAGGACCGCACATCTTGAAAATATCGGCGGATCGGCTTACCTGAACGAGCTCGTCTCTTCGGTCGTATCTTCGGCAAACGTCGAAGCGCATGCTCAGATTGTGGCGGAGAAATACATGCTCCGCAGCTTGATCACCACGATGTCGCAGAACGTCCAGAAATGTTTCGACAACCGCGAAGATGCATTCGGACTTATCGATGAGATCGAACGGGATATTTTCAGGGTATCGGAAGCCCGCCTTAAGAAGGCCGTAGTCCCTCTGCAGCAAGCTCTCGTGAAAACCATGGAGGTTTTGGAGCGAATCCACGGGTCGAAGGGTGGTGTCACAGGCGTACCGACCGGCTTCACCGATCTCGATGCGATGACGGGCGGATTACAGAAGTCCGATATGATCATAATTGCGGCAAGGCCGAGCGTCGGGAAGACCGCCTTTGCGCTTTCGATCGCACGCAACTCGGCAGTGAAGTACGGCGTCCCTACCGCAATTTACAGCCTCGAAATGTCGCAGCAGCAGCTTTTAATACGTCTTCTTGCGGCAGAAGCCCGTGTTGATGCGCACGCGCTTCGCACAGGTACTCTGCCCGAGGAAAAGTGGGCATATATTTCGACGCGGATACACAAGCTCGCGCCGGCCCCGATCTTCATAGACGACACTCCAGCGCTTTCCATACTCGAGCTGCGTGCCCGTGCCCGGCGGCTTAAGAGCGAGCATGATATAGGCCTGATAATCGTCGACTATCTACAGCTGATGCAGGGCCCCGCAAAAGCGGAAAGCCGCGAGCGGGAAATTTCCATGATATCGAGGAACCTGAAGGTCCTTGCCAAGGAGCTCGACATACCGGTAATCGCGCTTTCGCAGCTCCGCCGTTCCGTGGAGGAGCGCAACGATAAACGCCCCATCCTGTCCGACCTCCGCGAGTCGGGTGCGCTTGAGCAGGACGCAGATGTCGTAATTTTCATACACAGGCCGGAGCTGTACGGAATAGAAACCTACCCCGACGGAGAGTCGACGGCGGGCGTTGCGGAAGTAATGATCAGCAAACAGAGAAACGGCCCCACAGGAGAAGTTAAGTTGACATTCATCAGGCAATATGCCAGGTTCGAAGATCTTGCTAAGTACCCCATGGGTCCTTCAGGGGCGGCAGCGGAGCCGGAGGAAAAGGTTCCGTTCTGAAACGCGGCAGTTAATTCGGCCACAGCGACTTCCCGCGGTTCAGGTCATCCGGGCACTATTCTTCGGCCGAATCCCGGAGCTTCTTCAGGTTCGTAATAAAGATCTTCTTCGAGACTTCCCTAATGATTTTATCCAGTTTGAATTTCCTGAAAGTACGCGACAGAGTTTCACTCGCCATTCCGAGATGGGCGGCAAGATCCTTCTTGCGAATGAGCAGGTTGAAATATGGCTCGGGCATCCTGATGGAGTTGTTGAGCTGGACTTCGTTCAGGAGATATTTCGCGACGCGGCCCTCGACGCTCGAGCTCGCCAGGTCGAACCCGCGGCTCAGCTCCATGAGTCTTACCGCGGTCGCCTCCGAAATTCTTATCGCAAAAGCCGGATTCCTTCCCAGGAGCGCGCTGAACTCGTCGCTCGGAATATAAAGGATCGTGGATTCCTCCAGCGCCTGGGCGCAGGACGAGTAAAAACGGGAACCGGAGAAGAGATACGACTCGGCAAAACTCCCGTAAGGCTCCAGCATGCTCAGGACAATCTCCTCCCCGTCCCCCCTCAGCTTGTATACCTTCACCGATCCCGTCAGCAGCACGTAAAAGCCGGAGAACGCTTCGCCTTCCAGGAAGATTATCTGGTTCTTCTTGAATTTCTTTGTCTTTGAAATGTTCGTGATGAGCTTAAGCTCATTTGGTGAGAGTTTTGTGAAAAGCGGAACGTCGTGAAGAGTATGTTTCTGCTCCATCATCCTTCGTCAGTAGGAAATACTTTCGAACAACAACCACGGTTGACCGGCAAAGATTCCCAATTTAGCACTCATGTTTCCGGAGGGAGTGTTAGAGAATTTATAAACCGATGGGAAAAATTAAAACCCGGATCAGGAATAATTGAATGCGGCAGGGAGAGCCGGGTAAGAGAACGCGGGATATGTCAGTCGTGGAGGCATTTGCAAGTTCTCGTGTCGTCTCAATCAAGCTTCGGCGAAGCCGTGAAATTGCAGACGATGGCTCCGGGCCTTCCCTCTACTCGATATCCCCTTCGCTCAATGTCGTGAAGTAGATCCTTTCAAAGCGCGTCTTGAGATAATCGCTCAGCGACTTCTTGATCTCGTCAACGGATTCCATCTTCAGAAGCTGCCTCGCGAATTTACGGGCACTCTTATAATTCGTCGACCGGATGATCTTCTTGAGGACCGGGAGCATGGAGCTGACGGCACTGAATTCATCGAGCCCCATTCCGAGAAGCATCACCGTCGCGAGCGGATTCCCGGCCATCTCTCCGCACATCGCGACTTTCACGCCGGCGTCGTGCCCGGCATCGATGACGAACTTGATAGTCCTGAGAACCGCCGGATGGAACTCTTCGAACATGTGGGCGACCAGCTCGTTGGTTCTGTCGACGGCGAGGAGGTACTGCGTCAGGTCGTTGGTTCCGATGCTCAGGAACCCGACATGTCTGGCGATCTCTTTGCTCATCAGCGCCGCCGACGGTATCTCGATCATGACCCCGACTTCAATATTTTTGTCGTACTTAACTTCTTCCGCATCGAGCGACTTCTTCGCCTCTTCGAGAAATTCATTCGCGCGGATCACTTCCTCATCGGTCGCCACCATCGGGTACATTATTTTGCATTTGCCGAACGCGCTCGTCCGCAATATTGCCCTGAACTGCTCCCTGAGTAAGTCGGGCCGGTCAAGCATCATGCGGATCCCTCTCCATCCGAGGAACGGGTTCTGCTCCGAGTGGTTTCCCACAAACATCTTGTCGCCGCCTATGTCGAATGTCCTGAATATAACCGCATTGGGTTCTACCGCCTCCACTGCCTGCCTGAAAATATCGGCCTGCTCCATCTCGTCGGGGATCGAATCGGAGTCTATTATCAGCGGCTCGGTCCTGAAGAGACCTATTCCGTCTGCGCCGTGCGGCCTGAGAAGCGGAAGTTCTTCAAGGAGTTCTATGTTCGCCTCGACGGATACTCTCCTGCCGTCCGTAGTCAATGCAGGCTTTCCTGCTTCAGTCATGAGTTCGGTGTCGAGCTGTTCGCACCACTGTTTCCTGTCTCTGAATTTCTTCAAGGTGCCCTCGGAGGGATTTATGACAATAATGCCGCGATAGCCGTCCAGTATAAGATCGACTCCGTCTTTTACATGCTTTGTAGCTTCCTTCAGGCCGACGACGGCGGGAATTCCCAGGGAGCGTGAGAGTATCGAGGCATGCGACCTTGCTCCTCCGTAATCGCTGACATAACCCAGCACCTGATTTCTGCTGAGCAGTACCGCATCGGCGGGAGTGAATTCGCTCGTCACCACTATAGGAGTCCCTTCGAACCTCGATTTCAGTTTGGCCTCGGCAAGGTTCCGGAGAATCCTGTTTTTCGAGTCGTCGATCTCCATCGCACGCTGCTTGAATAGCTCATTGCCGCTGCGTTTCAGCTGTTCAACCTGCTTGGAAAACTCGGTTGAGACGACGAATTCGGCATTTTTGCGCGATTTTACGATCTTTTTCTTCACCTCTTCCAGGAACACCGGGTCTGACAGGATGAGGAGCTGTGCCTCGAATATCCTTGCCTTCTCGTCGCCGATTTTTTCGCGCGCCGTATGGTATATTTTTTCCAGCTCGTAGTTCGAACGGTCGATCGCCTTCTGAAGCCGCTCAAGCTCTACCGCAGGATTATCAACGCCTCTCTCCTCGACAACGATGCCGTCCTTCTCGAGCAAGAGGACTTTTCCGATCGCAATTCCCGGAGAGGCGCCGATTCCTCTCAGGACAATTTCCTCTGCGGCATCCGGAACTACGACATGCTCAGAGCTCATCGAATCCTCTGTCGAAGAAATCCACCATTGCCTTCATCGCCGCTTCCTCGTCTTCCCCTTCGAAGAGGAGCACTATCCGGGCTCCCTCCTCTGCAGCGAGAGTCATGACACCAATAATGCTTTTACCGTTCACGCGATAGCCGTCCCTTTCGAGAAAGAACTCCGATTTGAATTTGGCGGCAAGCTTCACGAGCGAGGCCGCGGGACGCGTGTGGAGTCCGAGGCGGTTTTTGACGACAACTTCCTGTTGGACCATGCGTCCTTAATACTCTATGTGTGCCGCGCTGCGCGGCGCGGTCAGCGCGACATGGCACGCCATGTAAGAATTGCGGATTGCCATCAAAATTTTCTCCGGACAAGTGAATTTGCAAGCTCTACAAGCGCATCCTTTCCCTCAGACTGTCTCAGGGCACTAAGACTCGACAGAGCATTTGAGGTATAATCCGAGACTTCTTTTTTGGCCGCGTCGAGAATGCCCCCATCACGGTAGACCTTGCGAACTGCGACCACGTCGTTCTCAGTAACCGACATCTTTCTGTAGGCAGCGTTTATGACCGCGATTCCTCCGGCATCCAGGGATTGTTGGGCCTTCAGGAACATGAAGTTTTTCTTCTTTTCCATTATGTCCAGGCCGCGCGGCTTCCCGAACCTCTCCGAGTCGCCTTCCAGGTCGAGCATGTCGTCAAGTATTTGAAAGGCTATCCCTATATTCAGGCCGAAGTCGCCGAGCAGCCGGATTTCTTCATCCGTACCCCCGCCGAGGAGCGCGCCGAGCTTGCCCGATGACATAAGCAGGGCACCTGTTTTCTTCGAGATCATATCCACATAATTTGGCATGCTGGATCCGTCCGATTTGCTCAGGCTCTCATCGAGTGCCTGGCCATCGCAGACCTGCTTCACGCCTTCATTGAAAATGCGAAGGCTTTCGCGGAGATGCTTTCCGCTGCACTTCTCGAGGAGGTCGTATGCAAGGGCCATCATCTGGTCGCCGACGAGAATGGCCGTATTGACTCCTCTGGTGACATGCACCGTCGCCTTTCCCCGGCGTGTGTCGGCATTGTCCATGATGTCGTCATGCACAAGCGTAAAATTGTGGAGGATTTCAATCGCCGCAGCTGCGTGGAGGACATCGTCGGAGCACTCGCCTACGGCTTCGGCAGCGAAGATCGTGAGAAGCGGACGAACCCTCTTCCCACCCATGGAGAACACGTAGCCTATGCTTTCTCTCAGAGGCGAATGTACAACGAGCCCAAGAGATTTTTCAAGCTCTTCTTCAATGAGCATTAGATATTTTCCCGTGGATTCGGTAAATCTGCTCAAGAGGCCGCCTTCACTATTTTTGCCTTTTTCAATTGACTTAAGTTCCTGCTTCCTGTCAGGAACATCACGCCCTTCAATTCCTCAACCCAGTTGTCAAACTCCCTGATGAGGCCTTCGGTGCCGCCATTCTCGAGGGCCTTCAGGAACGGCTGAGCCCCGGCACAGAGGTCAGCGCCCAACGCGACCGACTTCGCCACGTCGATGCCGTCACGTATGCCGCCCGAAGAAATGAGTTTGATTTTCTTCCTCGACGGAAGCGCATTGACCTGGGCCAGGGCGTCCGCAGTGGGGATCCCCCAGTTCCAGAACTTTTCGCCGACTCTTCTGTCGGCACGCCTCATCGTTTCGATTGCCGCCCAGCTCGTACCACCCGCTCCGGACACATCTATTGCGGAAACGCCCGCTTCGATCAGCCGCTTCGCCGCGCCGGCGCCGATTCCGGCTCCGGTCTCTTTGACGATCACGGGGACCTTCACAGATTTAACAAGCTTCGATATGCCCTTCAGTACTCCGCGGAAGTTTCTATCGCCTTCAGGCTGTATGAATTCCTGGAGTGCATTGAGATGAATTGCAAGGGCATCGGCCTCGACCATTTCAATGATCCTTCCAACTTCTTTGATCGCCAGGCCGTCCGCGACCTGTGCGGCCCCGATGTTGCTCATGACAAATATATCTTTTGCGATGCGTCTGACAATCTTGAACGACTCGAGGTAATCGCCGTTCTGAAGGGCCTGCCTCTGGCTTCCGACGCCCATCCCGATTTTTCTCTCCCTGCACAGCTCGGCGATGGCTGAGTTGATTCGTCCGGCTCTTTCAAAACCGCCCGTCATTGACGAGACAATAATGGGGGCAGAGAACTTGTGAGAGAAAAATTTGACACCCGTGTCTATTTCCGCGAAGTCCATCTCGGGGAGAGCATTGTGGACAAACTCGTATTTCTCAAACCCCGTGGATTTCAGGTAATCTATCTTCTCGTTCAGGACCAACTCGATGTGGCTTGACTTCCGGTTTGCAGTCTGGTCCATTCCCGCGAAAGCGGGCCCTTCCTTTGTACTCGGCATGTGTATTAAAAAAATAGCCCCAGCGCCCAAAATAAGCAAGGTTTGACCGATTTCAGGGGGGAGCTCCCCCGCGATTACCCGGCCAAAATGCGGGTCGTTATTTCTTTCAGTGCGGGGATTAACATCCTTGACGGAGTAAGAAGACGAGATTGCGGCAAAATCCTGACGAATTCATTTAAGCATCAGCATCTTCTTTGCGGCACTCCACCTGTCCGCAGTGATTCGGTAGAAATATACTCCCGAAGAGACCTGTTCTCCATTTCTGTTCAGGCCGTTCCATGTTGTTTCGTTATATCCTGCCGGATAGTTCTGATTTGCGATCTCGGCTACTTCCCTTCCAAGGACATCATATATAATCAAGCTTACATGAGATCCCTTTGGGAGCTCGAACGCTATCTTTGTCGACGGGTTAAATGGGTTGGGGAAATTGTTGTAGAGTTTGTAATCCGTCGGTGCTCCAACCGATACAGTTATGTCCTTTGTCCACGTCTGGCCATCGGTTGTTCTTATCACTGCCGTGACTGTTGTATCCTCTCCCACCGGTGCTTTTCTATCTACAGAGAAAGTGAATTCCGCATCTCCTGATCCCTTAGCCGCAATGTTCTTAAGAATCAACGTATTCGATTTAAACTCGAGCCAGGTCGGAAACTTATTGAATGTCACGGAAAGGCTCTTAGCTTCAAGTGTGGAGTTGTTCTGGATACTCAGAGAAATCGTGTTGTCCGCCGACGCAAACGGTATCTCCCACGTCTGCCCGGCCGCGGTGCCCGATGCGGTCTTGGGGGTCTGGGCAAACCCGTTCCCGATG
>JAJYJD010000166.1 GCA_021789755.1 Bacteroidota bacterium | reverse complement strand
AGGCACGGATTCTCGCGGATTATTTATTAATAGTAATCCGATCCGGGGTAATCTTGTTTTGTTCTGTGTCATCCGTATTCCGTTGTTTTTCCAGTTCAAGAAAGTCCACTGCCCAAATATCTGTCTCAGCTCGGGGAGGAGGCTAAAGCAGCACAGAATGCCGGCCGTTGAATATTGTTTGTGGCGGCATGACTTAGCTAAATTAGTTCGTGAGTCAAGGAATCGATCCATGAAAGTGAAACTGGGAATAATCGGGACCGGGATCGCGGCCAGAGAATTACATCTGCCGCCTCTCCTGAACCTGAAAGACAAGTTCGAAATCACATGCGTCTGCAACCACACGGAGAAGAAGGCGAAAGAGTTTGCGGGTCTTGTCGGAGGCGTTCCGTACTTCCTAGACTATCGTGACGTTCTCGCTCAGAAGAACGTCGATGCCGTCGATATAATCCTGCCGATCCATATGAACTGCCGTGTCACTCTTGACTCGCTTGAGGCGGGGAAACACGTGATCGTGGAGAAACCGCTCGCGGCTAATCTCGACGACGCAGCACTCATGGCGACATTTCCAGGCCGGTTTGATAGAGTCATGATGGTTGCAGAAAATTACCGTTACAACCCGGTCTTCAGAAGGATGAGGGAGCTGATCGCGGGGGGGAGAATCGGCCAGCCGTATTCCGTTTTCTGGGACCAACTGACGGTTACCGATACCGACAACAAATATGCAAAAACCCTCTGGCGTATCGATCACCAATATCCGGGCGGCTTCGTGATGGATGCAGGCATTCACAACATCGCAGTACTCCGCGACCTGTTCGGCGAGGTGAAATCGGGGATCGCCTTCAACCGCAGCGTCAATCCGGACATAGGGAGAATGGACTCGATGTCTTTTCAATTTGTGTTTGAAAACGGCATGAACGGTGTCTTCAATATGTATTTCAGCGCCCAGGGGATGAGCAAGAACCAGCTCGTCATCCTCGGGAGTGACGGATCACTTGTTCTTGAAGGGAACAAGTTAACTGTTAAACGCCAGAACAAGCCGGATATCGAAGAAACGATAGAGACAGATCGCGGTTACCAGGGGCAGCTGGAAGATTTCTATGATGCGATCGTAAAGCACATGATGCCGGTAAGCACATTCGAGGAAGCTTTCAAGGATTTTCGGACCATGATTATGGCACTTGATTCGGCGATGAAATGGGAAGAACTTAATTTTGTTGTGTGATAAAAGCAGTTATGAAAACTGAATTCTAAACCCCGGAGATAAGAAGATGATTTCTGCAAGAAGAGGCCTTCAAACGATTCTTTTGTCGCTCGCATTCATACTCTGCGCTCTCGGCGCGAAGGACGGATATGCCCAGGAACCACAGGTTGGCGCCCAGAACGGGGTGACATGGGAAGGGCTGAATATCGGTTCTCAGGCGGAAACCGTGACGCGGAAGACGTTTTACGTCGACGGACTGTACAACATGACGGTGTTCTGGTCCCAGCACGCACAGCTGAAGCTCGATGCGGTCGATTACAACGATGCCTTTATCGGCATGAACGTCGGTGAGATCCGTGACGGGCTCGATTCGTTCTATGTCGACACGAAAAACATAAATGTTCCGATCGTAGATGCGATCCTAATTGTCAGGCTGCAGAACGCGCAGATCGGGAAGAAAACAATTGACCAGGTTGTGAAGGAGTTTCGTGCTGCGACGGTCAACGGCACGGCCCCCGAACAGGAAAACAAAATCTGGAAAGCCACGCTCCCTCTCTTGAGGTGATGGCGCGGTAAGATCGAAGATTAATATGGAAACTCAGAACCTGAAAGAATCTCTTCTAAAAACCTGCCGGAGGCTGGCCGAACACGGTTTTGTCGCGGCCACCGACGGAAACGTCAGCGCCAGACTCCCGGACGGGACAATCCTCGTGACACCAAGCGGAAGGAATAAGGCCGATCTGGAAATTGAAGAGCTGATCATTGTCGGGATGGACGGCAGGATCGTGTCGGGAATCGGAAGGCCGTCGACTGAATTTGCCATGCACAGCTTCATTTACGGTGCAAAGCCCGACGTGAGAGCGGTGGTCCATGCACACCCTCCGTTCGCTACTGCGTTTGCCGCAGCCCGCATTCCGCTGGACAGTCTCGTGTTTCCTGAAGTCATCGCAGCGCTGGGGATAATTCCGCTTGCAGAATACGCGACGCCTTCGACCTCCGAGGTCGTCTCATCGATCGCGCCGCTGGCCAAAGACTACGACGCTATCATGCTCGCCAATCACGGTGTCGTCACCTGCGGCGGGTCTCTCGACGATGCTTACAATAAAATGGAGAAGGTCGAGCACACCGCGCGCATCGCGTACATCGTCAGACAGCTGGGCGGCGCGAAGGAACTTACTCGCGAGGAAATCGAGCGGCTTGCTTCGGTGAGCGAAAAGAGTTACGGAAAAAAGATAGACGTCGACCGGCTCTTTCGCTGAGTCGTTTCGGGATGCTTCCGTTACCGATACGTTGTCCTCGATCGTTATGCCGGTACTCCGGTATTTCGGATCAACCGGCTCAAGTCCAGCGGTCGGAGACGAACTGGGCGGGCTACCGAGTGCCTGCCGGCAGCGTGAAGACGCTTTTTTTTGTCGCGCAATTGATATTTTAATCCTCATGACATAAACTGAATCGCAATCTTTTTTAATTGACAGAGATGAAAAAAAAGTTCACTCCCCCGCGAGACATTTCCATCGGAATACTCGGGAATGCCGTGAAGTCATCAACGTGCGAGACGGCTTTCGAGCTAATCAAGATACTTCAAGACCGAAAGATCGGGTTCGTAGTGCAGGATGATATCGCGAAACAAATGAAAGTAAAGTGCGGATACGATGTGAAGGGAGGCGCTGCCCCGCGTTCGGAAGTCCCCGGGAAAGTGGATGTTGTAATATCGCTCGGCGGCGACGGCACGATACTCCAGACAGCTGCCACTGTCGGCGACCTGAACAAACCTATTCTGGGAGTCAACCTCGGCAAGTTGGGATTTCTTGCAGAACTCAATCTGGATGAGCTGAAGAGCAGCATAGACGAGCTCTTCAAGGGTAAATTCAACCAGGAGGAGCGAACCGTTCTTGAAGCTACCTTCGAAGAGAACGGCAGGACAGGAAAGATCTTCGCGCTGAACGATATCGTAGTGGACAAAGGCGGGTCGTCACGTATGATCGATCTGGAGACGTATGTCGATTCCGAATACCTGATAACTTACAGGGGAGACGGTATTGTCCTGAGTACCCCGACCGGATCTACCGGGTATTGCCTCTCCACAGGCGGGCCGATAGTCGCTCCGGAAAGCCGCGTGATCGCGATAAGCCCGATCTCTCCCCACACGCTCTCGGCGCGGCCGGTGATAGTTCCGGACACATGTCAAATTCGCGTAGTCGCCCGCTCAACGATGAAGGAAGTGATGATAATTGCCGACGGCCAGACTTCGAGGCTTCTCCCGCAGCCTGCAGAAATCAATGTCTCCCTCGCCCCGCGCAGGATTGTACTTCTGAGGAAGAGCAAGAACGGGTTTTTCAATTTGTTACGAACCAAGCTCATGTGGGGCGCTGATATCAGATCGGAGGACAGAGAATGAAGTATTTCGTTTTGTCCATGATGTTCGCTGCAATCGTACCGTCGGCCGTCGCCCAGATGACCGCTATCGATTCCGTTACTCACAAGGAAATCCTTATCGGCCCGGTCGAGCGCTCCGCGTTCGACAGAACAAACTGGTACAGAAGCAACAGCGACCTGTATGCTCCGACGGCCGCGCTTATCCGCGATATCGATTCTCTCGATGCCGGCGATTCGGTTGCGGTTGTATTCGGGTCGTGGTGCCCGGACAGCCATATGTGGCTGCCGATTTTCCTGAGCATAACCGACAGCACGAGTCTCGCGCGGAAGATCGGTTTCATCGCCGTCCCGCGGTCGAAGGAGGGGCGGGAGAAGCTGACGCCCGGACTCGATATCGAGAAGGTGCCGACTTTCATATTCTATCGCGGTGGAAAGGAGATCGGAAGGATCGTTGAAGAGCCAAAAGGGGATATCGGAGCGAATATTGTCAACATCTTGAAAGGCGGCAACTGATCCTGGGGAATGACGACGGATGTCATCGTTTACCGGGCAAATTTGACCAGTCAAAACTAAATACTCATTCGTATGCCTGTTGAAGAAAAGGTTTGGACCGTCATCGATATGATTAAATGGGGAACCGGCTATCTTGCCGATAAGGGGTTCGATGAGGCCAGGTTGACGGTCGAGCTGCTCCTGTCGGAAACACTCGGCCTGAAACGGTTCGACCTCTATGTGAGGCACGAACAACCGCTGAAGAGGAGTGAGCTCGACAAGTTCAAAGTCCTTCTGAAAAGGCGGTTGTCGCACGAGCCGGTCCAGTACATACTCGGGAAAACCAATTTCTATTCGATCGAGATGAAGGTCGACAGGCGGGCTTTGATCCCGCGCCCGGAGACCGAGATACTCGCCGAAGCGGTGATCGATCACTGCAGGACTTATTTTTCTCAGAAAGACTCTGTGCGGGTTCTGGATGTGGGAACGGGCTCCGGCTGCCTTGCAATAGCGATCGCGAAGTTCGTCAAGAATTGTGCAGTTACTGCCGTCGACAAAAGCGCGGACGCTATCGGACTCGCGAAGGAAAATGCGCAGGCAACCGGGACGGAAGAAAGAATCAAATTCGTGAAGACGGACTTCCTCGAACTCGAAGGGAATGTATTCGGGACCGGTTTCGATCTGATTGTCTCAAACCCGCCGTATATCCCCGAGGCCGAATTAGCATCTCTTTCACAGGAGATAAGGGAGTTTGAGCCGGTGGAATCGCTGAGCGACGGGTTCGACGGGTTTGTGTTTTTCAGAAAGATTTCGGAGATCGCCCCCAGGCTCCTGCGCGAGGGCGGATGGGTCTTCGTCGAGACGGCAGACGGCCAGGCGGGAAGCGTCGCGAAAATCTTTTTGAACGGGGGAGGAACGGAGTTGCTGGTGAAGAAAGACCTTTCTAACATTGAAAGGGTCGTCAGATCGCGGTTTTTTTCGAAGGATCCTCTTGAAATATGAAAGCCGTTGTCCAGCGTGTGAAAAGAAGTTCCGTGTCGGTGGGAGGAAACCTGTACAGCAGCATCCGGACCGGTATGCTGATCCTCCTCGGAATTCATGAAGATGAT
The DNA here is from genome assembly GCA_021789755.1 of Bacteroidota bacterium. Lineage (GTDB taxonomy): Bacteria > Bacteroidota > Ignavibacteria > Kryptoniales > JAKASW01 > JAKASW01. Next base: position 2,481 of record JAJYJD010000166.1, on the reverse strand, counting down.
AAAGAAAGCGACGCAGAATTTCTGGCGGACAAGTGTGCGGCGCTGAGGATTTTCGACGACGGCAACGGAAAGATGAACCTTTCGGTGATCGACGTAGACGGCTCGGCGCTGGTCGTATCGCAGTTCACTCTTTACGGCGACGCGCGAAAAGGGAACCGTCCGAATTATATGCGGGCTGCAAAACCCGAACTTGCAGAGAAGCTTTACGGGCATTTCGTCGGGAAACTCGAAACGAAAATCGGCAAGGGAAAAGTTGCAACGGGGATATTCAGAGAATTAATGGATGTTGAACTGATAAACGACGGCCCCGTAACAATAATAATCGAGACGAGGGAACATGATTAACCTATTGCTGCTTTTGACACTGCTCCAGACACCGGTCCGCTCCGTGTCCTCAAGCCATGTTACCGTTTACCGTCCGCTGAATGTGGACGGCTCAATCGCAAAGAGCTATATGTCCGTTCTGGAACAGATGTACGTGACTTACAGCAACCGGCTCCAAATCGGACGGAACGGGCGGCTGAAAGTCCGGCTGTGCCACGACAAGTATGATTTCTCCGGCCTGACAGGAGCCGATTCGATCTTCTCCCCTTTGTGGAAAGACGGTACCCTGTATATAATAGCGAAGGACGATATCAGCTCCCCGGGTTACGATAAGAAGCTCGCGACCGGAGTGATCCGTGGAGTGCTGGAACCGATCAGATACAACGGTGCGCCGCAATGGCTGGTATATTCTGTCGCTGTATATGAGAGCGGAGAGTACAAGGGCCTCACGCCGCCTCCGACCGAAAACGTGATGTATTTTACGGATCTGGAGGAGAGGATGCAGTCGGCATCGTCCCTGACGGACCTTTCCGATCTCCTGTATTATCTGGGCAACACGGGGAGATTTCTCGATATGAAATTCGGAGTCGGTTCGTTGATGAGGCTCCTTCATGAGTTTTATCAGGTCACCAGCTTCGAAGGCGCTGTCCAGAGTGCTTTCAACGTCGGTGTACCGCAACTGGAGAGAGACTGGCACCAGTTCCTTTTGAATGCCGCCGGTCAGTAAGAAACTACCGGAAATAGACTTGTCATGACCGACGGATCGCACTTTCTGTTTCTCTTTCTCGATGGAGTGGGAATCGGAGATGAGAATCCCGCGGTAAACCCGTTCTTCTCGACCAGGCTTGCCAATTTCGAAAAGATCTTCGGCGGCATACCTTCGAAGGAAAGACAAAAGTTGGAGAACGGAAGAGCGTTCGTCGAACCGAGCGATGCGCTTCTTGGCGTCGAAGGTCTTCCGCAGAGCGGAACGGGGCAGACCGCGCTCTTCACCGGCGTCAACGCAGCGCAGCTCATAGGCATGCACTTCGGCCCGTATCCGCACTCACTGATAAAACCCGTCCTCGAAGAAAAAAACATATTCAGAGTTCTTAAAGACCTCGGCGCAGATGTCCATTTTGCGAATGCCTTCCCGAGGCAGTTCTTTGAATATTTGGAGAGCGGAAATCGTAAGTTGAGCGCGACGACGATGTCCTGCATGGCTAGCGGCGTCCGTCTGTGCAATGCGGATTCTCTCCGCAGTGGAGAGGGGCTCTCGGCCGACATTACCGCCGAAAGATGGCCGACGGATCTCGGATATCCGGATATTGTCCCGGTGAGTGCGTTCGACGCGGGCAGAAGACTGAGACGGATCGCCGTAGAACATGATTTTACGATGTTCGAGTATTTTCTGACGGATAAGGCCGGACACGATATGAATAAAAAAATGGCGGAGACAGTCCTGGTGAATTTCGACGAGCTTCTCGGCGGCGTCGTAGAAGGAGGACTGGATAAGTTGACGATACTGATTTCAAGCGATCACGGAAACGCTGAGGACTTGTCGGTAAAGACGCACACACTCAATCCTTCTCTCACGGCAGTTGCCGGAGAGTATGCGGATCATTTCAAAGGAAGGCTAAGCTCCATTTGCGATGTGACTCCGCGGATCACTGAACTCTTCAAGCAGCACCTTCTCTAAACCGACTGTTACTGCTCCGAAGCCTTCCATTTCCCATGAGTTTCGCAGCTTTTCGTTCCTTCCCTTGATTCCTCGATATTAGAATGATATCGCAATGATAACATCAGGAGGATTGAAATGAATCAGATTAATGAAAAGGGAACCTGGCATCTAAGCGGGTTTCTGATGGCATTGGTTGAGTTGGCACTGCTTGCATCGTGGATTTACTTGATAGTTCCATACTCACGCGACATTGAAGGTGGAAAGGAAATTGCAGCCGGCATAGTCTGTCTCGTTGGATTCATTTTCGGTATTAATGGATTTTTCGTTGTGCAGCCTAACGAGGCGCGAGTCCTTTTTTTTCCGGACCTGCGTCGGCAGTCTCAGGAAGTCCGGCTTCTGGTGGTCGAATCCGTTCACCGTTAAGAAGCGTGTACTTCTGAGGATCCGCAACTTCAACGGTGACAAGCTGAAAGTGAACGACTCGCAGGGAAATCCGA
>JAJYJD010000165.1 GCA_021789755.1 Bacteroidota bacterium | reverse complement strand
TTAATGGATACCGCCTTCTTCGAGCTTCCATTTTTTGCCTATGGCGCGATCATGGCCGCGAACCTCTACCTCTACATAAAATTCTTCAGCCCCGCGAAGCTCGATTCGGAAATCGACTCTGACAGCGGGTCTGAAATAAAATAAGACCTCAAGATTCTTTTTGAATCAACGCGCGGGCGACGCTCTCGTTACATGCTGATCTCACAGCGGGATGTGCAACGAGATCAAGAACGGAGAACCGCGAAAGTTTCTAGCGCTCATCCAACCATCATTTGCTAATCCCGTCAAAGAAACATCTGGCGAGGTGCTCATTCCAACACTAATTGTAGCAAACAATGTGCGGCTAAAATTAGTCGGAATGGCACTAGCAGTATTCCCTGAAAGTCTCGCTGAGAAATTCTGCGACTTCCTCCGGCGGTCTTCCCTCGATGTCGCTTCTATGTATCATTTTCAGGAGTCTGCCTTCTTTCAACAGCGCGAACGAGGGTGACGAAGGGGGCTGGTTCATGAAATAGCTCCGTGCTCGTTCGGTGGCTTCCCTGTCTTGTCCGGCAAATACGGTCGTTACCCTATCCGGTTGTTTCTTGCCCTTCAGCGCTATGGAAAGCGCCGGTCTCGCAATGCCTCCCGCACATCCGCATGTGGAGTTGACGAAAATAAGTGTGGTCCCTTCGGATTTTATCGCTTCGTCGACCTCTCCCGGAGTCCTGAGCTCCGCGGCACCGATCGATGTTATTTCTTTTCGCATCTGATTTATAAATAAGTCGAAAGTCTCGAACATTATAACCTCCAGGCTTTTCTATCCTGAACACAGGCGATGCGAAAATAGTTTTCCGGCCGGGGGATTAACCGCAAAGCCGCTGAGATGAAATGATTTCATTACCAAATCTGCTTCGCGCCTCCCGTTCACTATTACAGAAGATGAATATACGGTATGCCGCAAGACGGCACTGGGGCCTTTGCGGTGAAGACCTCAGATGTTTGTGATGGCTTCCAGAATCTTGTCGACTTTTTCCTTCGAGTCGGCTTCGCAATAGTACCGGATCAACGGCTCGGTTCCTGAGGCACGGACGAGCATCCATCCCCCGTCGGTGAAGAAGTACTTGAAACCATCGATCTTCAGAATATGATCGACTTTGTGTCCGGCCACTTCCTTCAGTCCCTTCCTGAGTTTGCCAAGTACTTTCTGCTTATACTTCTCGGTGGTGCGAACATCGATTCTCCTGTAGACGTGCGGTCCGACCTGGTCAAAGAGTTCTTTGACGAGTTCGCCGAGGGTGCGTCCTCTCTTAACCATCATTTCGCAAAGTGTCAACCCGAGGAAGAGTCCGTCGCGCTCCGGGATGTGGCCTTTTAACCCGACGCCGCCGCTCTCTTCGCCGCCGATAAGTACGTCGCGCGTGACCATGAGCGACGCGACGTGCTTGAATCCGACCGGAAGTTCGGTTAGCGGAAGTCCGTAGATCTTCGCCAATTTATCCGGCATCTCGCCGACGGAAACCGTTTTCACGACCTCGCCTCTCATGCCTTTGGTCTCGTAAAGATATTTCAGGAGAAGTGCATAGACCTCCTGCGGTCCGACGAAGTTGCCGTGCTCATCGACGGCGCCGATCCTGTCCGCGTCACCGTCGGTCGCAAGGCCGACGCTGTAATTTCCCTGAGGAACAAATTTCATCAGTCCGCCGAGGTGAGCGGCGATCGGTTCAGGGTGCTCGCCGCCGAACGACGGGTTGAACTCGTTATGGATAACGACGGCATCCTCTATGATCTGCTGTAAAATTCCCTGACCTGCTCCGTACATCGCGTCATGTGCGATCCTCAACCTCGCACTCTTGATTGCCGCTACGTCTATCTTTTTTTTCAGATCATCTATGTAAATCTGTCTGAGGTTTGCCTTCTTTATCAGGCCCTTCTTTGCAAGCTCCTCAAAACTTTTCTTGACGACGCCAAGGGCTCTCTCCGAAGTCTTGTTGGCTTCTCTTTCAACCCTGCTCACTATCTCGACGTCTTCGGGGCCGCCGAAGTCGGCCTTCAGCTTGAAACCGTTGTATCTTGCCGGGTTGTGACTGGCAGTGATGACCACTCCGGCCGCCGCCTTGAATTCCGGAATTGCCAGCGAGAGTGCGGGGGTCGGGCAGTAGCCGTCTGATAGCGTGACTTTCATGCCGGTGCTTGCGATTACCTGGGCGGTCCTTTCCGCAAATTCGGCCGACTGGAATCTGGTGTCATATCCGATCAGGATCCCGTTCTTCGCATTTTTATGTCTCTTGTAGAATCTCCCCGTTGCGAGAGCGACTCTCGAAACGTTGCTGAACGTGTAATCCTGCGCAATGACGCCGCGCCATCCATCCGTGCCGAATTTGATCTTTTCCATTTGAGGATCCTTTTGATTTTTGACCTGTCAGGTGAATAGAGCCGGTTACTCAACTGGGAACAAAATAAAATTCGACAACCAAACATTCAACGATTGAGGAACGTTGATATTCCGGCGGAATGGGTTTATATTTTTCGAGTCAAATTAATGGCCCAACTAAGAACTATACCTTGCTTCTCCGCCAGACGCTCTGGACATTCCAATATAGATTCAGTGAACCGTTCTCGATTTTCTACTGACCACCATTCTAACCTTTCCTAAACAAAAACAAGGAGCAATCCATGGCTGAACAGGTTTCGGGTACTCAGTTTCAGTCGTATGTGCCTGCTGAGACCACGATGAAGGAATTCAGCTTAAGGGCGTTGCTGTTGGGCTTGATAATGTGCGTCATACTTGGCGCGGCGAACGCTTACTTAGGTTTGAAAGCAGGGATGACGATAGCGGCGACATATCCGGCCGCTGTGATAGGCATGGCAGTCCTGCGACTCATGAAGGGAAGTCTGCTCGAAGAGAATTTCGCCAGGACGGTCGGTGCGATCGGCGAATCAATAGCCGCCGGTGCAGTGTTCACGATACCGGCATTTTACATCGCGGGTATATGGAAGCACTTCGACAGCAGCCACTACCTGGAGGCGACTGCCATCATGTTTGTCGGAAGTGTCCTCGGCATTCTCTTCGTTACGATTCTCCGACGGGTAATGGTGGAGGACAAGGAACTTCCGTTCCCCGAATCGGTCGCCGCCTCGGAAATTCACAAGGCCGGACGCACGGGCGGTACTGGCGCAAAATATCTTTTCAGCGCAATGGGACTTGGAGGCGTCATACAGGCACTCGGCCAGCTCAACTTCTTTGCAGGCGCATGGGAAAGGTTCATCAAATTTACTCCGCTCCCGTTGTCGCTCAATAGCGGTTCAACGAACTCGACGATTCAGGCCGGAGGCGGGGCACTGCTCACGACTCCCGGAGTCAGTCCTGCATACGTTGGCGTCGGATACATTATCGGGCCGCGGCTCGCGGCATTGAACTTCAGCGGCGGCATCATAGCCTGGGGACTCTTCGTACCGCTTCTTCTCTACTTTATAGGTCCAACGTCGCTTCCTGCGACCGCGTCGCAAAGCTCATGGATTGCGCTCAGCTATTCGGTTTGGCTGACCCTTGTCCGTCCGATCGCAATCGGCGGAATGCTTTTCAGCGCCGGCTATACTCTCTATAAGATGAGGAAAAGCTTGAGTGTCGGATTGGGCAGAGCCATCAGCGACGTGAAGAAGTCTGCTGCCGGAGGTCGGGTCGAGATCAGGACCGAGCGCGACATGGACTTCAGATATGTCGGAGGCGGAGTTATCCTCGCCGGTATCGCAACCTTCTTCATCTATAACTTCTTCGCGCAGAACGTCGCTGCGGCCCTGACCGCAACGGTCGTCATGCTTATCGCGGGATTCTTCTTTGCCGCTGTATCCGGCTACCTGGTCGGAATCATCGGTTCGAGCAACAACCCGGTAAGCGGACTGACAATCTCGACGCTGTTGATCGCCGCCCTCCTGATGGTCGTCCTCGGACAGACCGGAGTCGCCGGCGTAGCAGCTGTACTTGGCGTCGCCGCTGTGGTCTGCGTGGCAGCTGCAGTCGCAGGCGAAATGTTGCAGGACCTGAAGGTCGGACATATACTCGGCGGTACTCCGTGGAAGATGCAGGTAGGAGATCTGCTGGGCGTATTTGCCGGCTCGGCTGTCATGTTTATTCCCCTGATGATTCTGAACCAGGGAGACATTAATCAAGGCGGGGTCGGTTTCGGGGGAAGAAATCTTCCGGCTCCCCAGGCCGGAATGATGGCGGCTCTCGCCCAGGGAATCGTAGGCGGGCACATGGCGTGGCCGCTGGTGATAGTCGGTATGATAATGGCGTTCGGGTTCATCATTAGCGGCGTCAGGAGCCCGATGCTGGTATTCGTCGGAATGTATCTCCCGTTCGGGACCGTCGCGGCAATTTTTGTCGGCGGATTGATCAGGGGAATTGTCGATATAGTCGTGAAGCGCCGCAAGTTCAACGAGGCGCAGGGCGCACGTGTCGAGAATACAGGCATCCTCCTCTCCTCCGGCTTTATTGCCGGTGAAGCACTGACGGGACTGATATTTGCCGCGCTTGCATTCTATGACATCAAATGGCCTATGATATTCGAAAATCCGAGCTTCGGAGTGAGCATACTTGTATTCCTGCTCCTCGCTCTCATCCTGATTTACTATCCTTTGAGAAACGCCGGCTCGCCGGATCAACCGGCACCGCCGAAGGTGGCGATGTAGGACCGGGATTCAGCGGATTAGTTGGATTGACGGGGTTTGGAAGGGCGGTCGTTTGGCCGCCCTTCGCTTTTCAAAGGTAAGCTGACTCGGGCTCGGGTCTTTTGATCCTTCGATTTTCTGCGTTGTGAAGAGGTTGCAATTTTTGAACGGGTTCATATTTGTCCGGCGCATCATTCCCGTCTCTCGGCCACCTCAAGGTAAGCCTTCGTATGGTTGCAAAGCCATATCAGAGTATGTATATTATGGTGCGTGGTCTAGAGAGAAATGTCCGTTACTAAAACCACCTTTGAGTGGGATGAAGACAAGAATAAGAAGAATCAGGAGAAACACAATTTGTCCTTTGAGGCAGCTCAATATGCCTTTGCCGATCCGGACAGGGTCATAGCCAGAGACCTCGAACATAGTGAATACGAAGAAAGATTTTATTGCTTTGGGAAAGCTGGTGAAGAAATAATTACTGTTCGGTTTACCTACAGAAATGAGAAGATAAGAATCGTTGGTGCAGGATATTGGAGGAAGGGAGAACAGATTTATGAAAAAGAAAATAAAGTACGCAGATGAAAAGATTGGCAAAGTTGAAGTCGTAAAAGACTTCTTACCGAGGCCGGAAGAACTTGCATTTAAAGAGAGCAATGTGAAGGTCACGCTGAATTTGAGTAAATCCAGCGTTGAATTCTTCAAGAGGATAGCAAAGGATCATGGAAGCCCGTATCAGAAGGTAATAAGAGAACTTCTCGATAGTTACTCATCACATTTTTCATCAAAATAGAACCGCGCTGTAAGGGCGGTCAATTGGCCGCCCTTCATTTTTCCGGGGACATGGTTTTTTTCCTTACACGTTTTGAATTCAGAGGCTATATTCCAGTCCAGAGTGCGCCGCAGGCGTCCGTCCGCGCTTCATTTGCGCAGACCCCCTTTGGCGGTTTTCTTGCGAACCTTGAATCAAAGGAGACTATCATCATGAAGCGTTCCCATATTCTCATCATTTCTTCCTTTTTCCTGCTGGCCTCTTGCGCGCAGCTCTTTGGCCAGACCAACCGGAAGGCAACCGCAACAGGGACGGAGAAGGACGAGGTAATGTCATCCGCGACATTCAACGGGCTTAAGCTGAGATCGATAGGACCGGCGTTCACCTCCGGCCGCATCGTCGCCCTCGCGGTAGATCCGAACGACAGGGCACACTACTACGTCGGCGCTGCGTCAGGCGGAGTATGGGAGACATATAATGATGGTACGTCGTGGACCCCGGTGTTTGAACATGAGCCTGTCTACTCGATCGGTGCCATCACGATGGATCCGAAGAATCCGTTCGTCGTGTGGGTCGGGACAGGCGAGGCCAACAGCCAGAGAAGCGTCGGGTACGGCGACGGTGTCTACAAAACAGAAGACGGCGGAAAAAACTGGACAAACATGGGTCTCAAAAACTCTGAACATATCGGCAAGATCCTGATCGACCCGAGGAACTCCAACGTCGTGTTTGTCGCTGCGCAGGGACCATTGTGGGGTTCGGGCGGCGACCGCGGATTGTACAAGACGACAGACGGCGGCAAGACCTGGAAGAATGTCCTGAACATCAGCGAGAACACAGGCGTAAACGATGTCGAGATGGATCCGACAAACCCGAACATCATGTACGCGTCCGCATATGAGAGACGCCGCCATGCCTGGGGATTCATCGACGGCGGACCGGAGAGCGGCATATACAAGTCGACCGATGGCGGCGAAACGTGGGCGAAGCTGACGCACGGACTGCCGGGCGTCGATATGGGAAAGATCGGGCTCGCGGTATCCCCCGTCAAACCGAATATCCTCTACGCGACCATCGAGGCAGCGAAAGGTATGGGAGGAATATTCCGCTCGACGGACTACGGCGAGACGTGGGAGAAGCGGAACAGCTACAACGAAACAGCCATGTACTACGCGACAATCTACGCCGACCCGCAGAACGTGAACAGAATTTATCTGATGGGCACTTACCTGATGTACTCCGATAACGGCGGGAAGTCAATGGAACATATTAATGAGAAGTGGAAACATGTCGACAGCCATGTCATGTATATCGATCCGAAAGATCCGGACTACTATCTCGTCGGATGCGACGGCGGACTCTACGAGAGTTACGACCGCGCGGAGAACTGGAACTTCAAGAGCAACTTGCCGATAACGCAATTCTATGACGTCGATGTCGACAACTCAATGCCGTTCTTCTATGTGTACGGAGGCACGCAGGACAACAACTCTGTCGGCGGGCCCTCGCAGACAATGAGCGCTTCCGGGATCGTCAACTCGGATTGGTTCATCACAGTCGGCGGCGACGGGTTTCAATCGCGCGTCGATCCGGTTGATCCTAATACCATTTACGCCGAAAGCCAGTACGGCGGTCTCGTCCGTTTTGACAGAAAAACCGGCCAAATGGTCGGGATTCAGCCCCAACAGGGGAAGAATGAACCCCCGCTCCGCTGGCAGTGGGACTCCCCGATACTCGTCAGCCCATTTCACCATACCACCGTTTACTTCGGCGCTAACAAAGTCTTCAAGAGCACTGACCGCGGCGACAGCTGGACCGAGATAAGCGGTGACCTCACGCGTCAGATTGACGTCAACAAGCTGAAGATACTCGGCAGAATATGGGGACCTGACGCTGTCGCGAAAAATACATCGACTTCATTCTACGGAACGACGACTAACATTTCCGAGTCTCCGCTTAAAGAAGGTCTTCTTTACGTCGGGACGGACGACGGACTAATACAGGTTACCGACAACGACGGGAAGACGTGGAGCAAGATCGACAAATTCCCCGGAGTCCCGGACATGTCTTATGTCTCCCGTGTCATCGCGTCGAAGCATGACGTGAACACCGTCTATGCAGCTTTCGACAATCACAAGAACGAAGACTTCAAACCGTACTTGCTGAAAAGTACGGACCAGGGAAAAACCTGGAAGTCAATAAGCTCCAACCTTCCCGAGAACGGACCGGTGCTGGCTTTCGCGGAAGACTACAGGGACCCGAACCTGCTTTTCGCGGGGACGGAGTTCGGACTCTTTTTC
>JAJYJD010000164.1 GCA_021789755.1 Bacteroidota bacterium | reverse complement strand
GACCCTGCGACATTGTGGAGAAAAAGGAAAAAGTACGGGCTTTAGTGGCCCCGCCGCTGTCGGGTAATCAATGGCCGGTAGTGTCGCAGGCCGTGCCGAACGTGAAAGCGTAGGCCGCGAAGGCGTCCGAACCCGGCTCCAGCGTCAAGTCGTGTCTCCCGAAGTCCTTGCCGCTAATAATGTCGTACATCCCCGGAAAGGTTACTGCGATATACGTTCTTCCGGAATGATCAGACCGCATGTCGGCGGGCCTTTCCCCTTCAGGAACAGGAAGTCCGTCCTCATAGACATAAACCCTGAACGAGTGGTGAATGTTTTTGTCAACAGCACCCGCGGAGTCCGGCCGTATCACAAGATTTACAGATGAAGCGGCGTAGTTAATCAGAAGCCGCCCATTCCCTGACTTGCCGGCATATCGTACGTATTGAGGATGCACTTCCCACTTTCCGACGAGGTAGAATCTATCTTTCTTGACGGTCTTCGGCCGGGGGTATTCCAGAATTTTGTCCTCGGCATGGCCTTCACCATTCCCGATGTGGCCTCTCTCGTATCCCAGGTAGGTCTCGGCTGTCGGCAGGTAACACACGGCACCGGGCACGTCCGTGGGACGGACCGGCTGCATTACGGGAGGAAAGCTGAGCTTTGGATCCGATTCCTTCAGCAATTTCTGGATCATCCCCTCCGTGTTTCCATATTCTCCCTCGCCGATGTGGTTGTATCTCAAAACCCCGTTCGCGTCGAAGAGATATTCTTCGGGCCAGGACTGATTGCCGAACTCGTTCCAGAGCTTGAAGTCGTTGTCCATAACAATCGGATACATCAGGCCGAACTTCTCGGCCGCCTTTTCCAGGTTCCGTCTTTTCTTGGCAAACTGGAACTCCGGCGAATGGACGCCTATGATCACAAGGCCATCCCCCGAGTATCGTTTGTACCATTCTTTAAGGTATGGCAAAGTCCTGATGCAATTCACGCAAGTGTAATCCCAGAAATCGAAGAGGACGACCTTCCCTCCGAGGCTGTCCACGATGCCGGGCGAAGCGTTGAGCCAGTCATCGGCGGGCAGCCGGGGAATGTCAGGCATTCCGATCCGAAGGTAGCCGAGGTCGTTGGGACTGTAGTCAGGATTTTTGTAGGTCTTGGTCCCGGCAAAGCTGCCGCACCCGCTGTTGAAAACCAGAAGAAGTATGAACGCTGCCAGGGCCTTACGGAATGTCATAGCTGCACCACTTTTTCAAATTACCGGAACTGTATTTACGGCCGCTCCGGAGTCGTGGCGGAGCTCCGTTAATACATCCAGAACAACGCATCGTCTGTGCTTTGTTCCCTTCAGGGAACTACGAACTCGTGTTCGTGCGGCCTGATGGTGAGTACCGGGCAGGGTGCTTTTCTTACGACCTTATCCGCCGTGCTTCCGAACAGCACGTGGTCCATACCGGTTCTGCCGTGTGAAGATATAATGATGAGGTCGGCGTTTTCCGCTTTTGCCACCTCGACAATCTCGATAAAAGGTTTGCCGACTCTGATAACAGGCGTCGCTTTGATTCCGGGAGGAATCTCTCTCTGAACGAGCTCATTCAGCTGCTCCTCGCTGTGCTTACGGATTTCTTCCTCCATAGCAGGGATGCTCACCTGTCCGAAGCTGAAGTCTGCCGGATAAACGATCGGTTCGACGATATGAAGGACTATGAGCTCCGATTTGAAAAGCTCGGCGAATGTGACCGCATACTTCAATGCATGAACGGAATACTCCGAGAAATCCTGAGGCACCAGGATCTTCTTAAGGCTGACGGTAGGCATTGCGTTTTCCCCCTTTATTATTCAGTCTTCTTTCCAACTCTGCGCTTGTCTTTCCAAGCTGCTCATCGGTGATACGGAGGCGAGCGCCGACTACTTCGCCCAGCTTGAAAAGAATCTTTGTGCCCGACTTCGGGGAACGGTTCAGCAGGTCAATCAGATCGGGCCTGAAGAAGCCGATGATCTTCGAATTCGTCTTCGCCACAGCCGAAGCGCTGCGGGGCGACTCATCAAGCAGAGACAACTCACCGAAGAAATCGCCGGTCTTCAACGCCGCGAGTCGCTTCTCTTCGCCGTCCGGCTCCGTCAGGAGGATATCGACCTCGCCGTCCTCGATAACGTACATCCCGAGCCCCGGGTCTTCCTGACTGAATATAAATTCGTTCGCGCGGTATTCCCTTTTGTGAACGATGGAGGCAAGACGTCGGAGCTCCCTTTCGGTAAGCTGTGAGAAGATAGGTACTTTCGACAGGAGCCTCTCAAGAGAATTCTTCTCCTCAGAATGCTTTCTGAAGAAATTATACCACAGACTGTTCTGTGTCGGTATTTGGTTTGTCATTTCTCGCGCAGTTAGTCATAAACGAATGTCAGCCAATCGTGTTTGTCTTCGCCATCTTTCACAACTTTGAAGAACCGTCTCTGCATCTCGCGAGTTATCGGGCCCGGCTTACCGCTGCCCACTTTTAACTTGTCTACGGAACGGATCGGTGTAATTTCCGCGGCGGTACCCACGAAGAAGACCTCTTCGGCAAGATAGAGGACTTCACGCAGCATCACCTCTTCCCGGACTTCTATGCCGGCATCCTTAGCCAGATCCATAATGCTCATTCTAGTAATTCCCGGCAGGATAGCAGACCGCACCGGCGTTGTGAAGAGAACTCCGTCGTGAACAATGAAGATGTTCTCACCGCTGCCTTCGCTGATGTAGCCGCCGGCGTCCAGAGCAATGCCTTCAGTGTATCCGTTCGCAAGCGCCTCGAGTTTGATGAGCTGAGAGTTCATATAGTTACCGCCGGTCTTTGCCATGGTCGGAAACGTATCCGGAATCGGGCGCCTCCAACTAGAGACACAAACGTCGATGCCGTCATCGAGGGCACCGCTGCCGAGATACTGGCCCCAGTCCCAGACGGCCACCGCTACATCGATAGGATTATTCAACGGGTTGACGCCGACGTCGCCGTAACCTCTGTAAGCAATGGGCCGTATGTAGCATGCCTTCATCTTATTCGCACGGATCGTATCCAATATGGCCCTTTTCATCTCATCGCGCGAGTATGGAAGCTCGGCCCGATAAATCTTGGCAGAATTCTCGAGTCTTTTCAGATGCTCTTCCATTCTGAAGACCCCGGAGCCGCGGGTCGTATCGTAGCAGCGAATTCCTTCAAACCAGGCGGAGCCGTAGTGTACTACATGAGACAGGACATGTATCTTAGCGTCATCCCAGTTGACAAGCTTTCCATTCATCCATATTTTTTCGACTTTTTTGACAGCCATTTCTCAGCAGCCTCCGGTTAGAAATCTTTCTTGTAAATTCTGTAGGTCTTATATCTTGTTGCGTTCATCATGTCAGCACTGCGGTTCATCATCAGGTTGTCTTCCAGGACCCATGATGCCTCGCCGTCAAAATACCCAAGTTTAACGGCGCGCTTCGCCGTTTCGTAAAACAATACTGCCGCGATGCCCGTCTGCTGGTAGCTGCGAATTACACCGAGGACCATGATCCTAACCCAATGGATCTTCTTCTTCTTCGTCATGAGATGGTACACACCCGGGAGCAGTCGGCCGTTCTTGTTGTGTTTCAATGCCTGATTGATATCGGGGAGAGACAATGCGAAGCCTACCGGTTTGCCGTTTATTTCTGCGAAGATAGCGAGATCGGGTTCGACAACCTGTTTCAGGTCCTCGGCGAGAAAATCGAACTCCTCATCCGTCATCGGAACAAACCCCCAGTTTTTGCTCCACGCATCATTGTAAACTGCCTTGACCCTTTTTATCTCCTCTTTGAGATGTTTCATGTCGATACTTCTGAAAGTGAGCCCTTCCTTGTGGGTGATCATCCGCGTCACTCGTTCGAGCTTATCGGTAAACACCTTGTCCTTATTGACGTGATAGGCGTAGAGGTCCTTTTCTTTCCTGAGTCCGTAGCCTTCAAAGAGGTCGAGGTAATATTTCGGGTTGTATGTCATGAGTATCCGCGGACTGCTGTTGAAGCCCTCCACGAGAAGACCCACCTCGTCGTTCGTGGACGGGTTGATCGGGCCGCGCATCGCAGAGAAGCCCTTCTTTGTGATCCACTCCTTTGAGGCATCGAAGAGCGCGTTGGCGACCTCCTGATCATTAACCGACTCGAAAAAGCCGAAGAAGCCGATTTCCTCTTCGTGGAACTTATTGTGGTTATGGTTTATGATTGCCGCGTTCCTGCCGACGATCTCTCCGCCTCTCTTCGCGAGAAACAATTCCATTTCCGAATGCAGGTAGAACGGGTTCTTCTTCGTGTCCAGAAGTTTCCTGCGATCCATCAATAACGGCGGAACCCAGTGAGGGTCGCCTTTGTAAATCTTCCACGGCAGTTTTATGAAGGACATCAGGTCCTTCTTAGTACGAACGGGTTCAATATCGACTGCGTTCATCATATCCCTCTATTTTGTGCTTCTCGTACGTTTGAAAGGTTTATGGAGATGTCGCTGTCAAGCGATCACTCCGAGTTCTTTGCCTATGATTCCGAATAGTTCGACGATTCTGTCAAGGTGTTCCGGCTCGTGAGTGGCCATGTAACTTGTCCTCAGCATTTCATTTCCCGGCGGTACGCCCGGCCTTACGAAGGCGTTCGCATACACCCCCGCGTCGAACATCTTCTTCCAGAACAGAAGTGTCTTCATGGTATCGCCGATGATCACGGGCACAATCGCGGTCTTGTTTTCATGGACATCGAAGCCAAGCTGCTTGAGTCCCTTCCTGACCCGGTCGGCATTCTTTATGAGACGATCCACACGCTCGGGTTCTTCCTCGAGGATCTTCAGCGCTTCAATTGCCGACGCGACGGAAGCCGGGGTCGGGCTCGCACTGAAAATATAAGCGGGAGAATTGTGCCTGAGGTAATTGATGACTGCCCTGTCTCCGACCACGAACCCACCGAGCGATGCAAAGGTCTTGGAAAATGTTCCCATCACCAGATCAATTTCTTTTTCAAGTCCAAAATGGCTGGCCGTTCCGCGTCCCCCTTCTCCGATCACCCCCACCGAATGCGCATCATCAATCATCACCCGTGCGTTGTACTTCTTCGCGACTTTTATCATCCCCGGTAAATCCACGATATCACCGGAGGTTGAGAAAATCCCATCGGAGACGATAAGTTTCGGAGCCTCCAGAGGCAGCCTGGAAACTACCGTCTCGAGATTGGCCATATCGTTGTGTTTGTACCGGACCAGGTCCGCAGTCTGCCCTTTTGAAATCAGTGTTCCAAGGACAATGCAGGCGTGATTATCCCGATCTGAAATCACATAATCGCCGTGGCTTACCAGAGAAGAAATGACTCCGAGGGCAGTTTGAAATCCGGTCGAGTATGTCATACATGCTTCTTTATTCATGAACTTCGCAAGCCGCTCTTCAAGCTCGATGTGGAGATCGACTGTCCCGGTAAGGTACCGTGATCCCGAGCACCCTGTACCGTACTTGTCGATTGCTCGCTTTGCCGCCTCCCGTACCCTTGGATGGGTCGTCAGTCCGAGGTAATTATTTGAGCCGGCCATTATAACCTTCCTGCCGTTTATGGCGACGACAGGCCCCTCGTTTTCCTGGAAAGGGTGGGAGTAGGGATATAGTCCCTGCTTTTTTACTTCATCTGCGAGCGTATAATCATAACACTTTTGGAATAAGTCCAAGCGAGTCTGCCTCCTGTTAGTGGATTTGGAAACTGTTTCCATGGGTTTTTTAATATAAAAGATAGGTTACGAAAATGCTAACCAATGACGGTGCTTCAATTCCCGGGCTAAGGAGATCCTCCGTTCAGGAAGTGATGCGGCCAGGGCGACAATGCCGAACGCCTGCCGGCGCCGCTCCTTTCATGCAGGACAACGACCGCCGCTGTCGTCGCCGCGGTTATGAAAATCAGAAAAATCGAATGCGGACGTGGAGTGATTCCCGGCCTTCGCCTGTCCTGAAGGAACGAAAGCAGGCCGACAGCGCCGATGAAACCGATGAAGTAAAAGAGCGATGCGAGATCCGGACGAGAGACGTACCTCCCTGCATGCCCGGAAACAAAGATGCTTCCGATAAGTCCGAGAATTCCCGCCGCAACCGCAGGGCGCTCAGGAAGAATGTCGGCTTTCAAGGTCATCTCGTTACGCGGTCGTATCCCCCTGACCAATCTCGACACGCTTCCATGACAGAACACCTCTCAGCTCCGGGCAGGCGTGACAAGTGAAAGGTGCACTTCCAACGGAGGAGACTACCGATGTATCAAGGCGATTTTCGACACGGAACTCTGGCTTCCATCAGATGAATAAGCGACAACGATGTACACGCCGGTGGGGAGAAGATTTCCGTTACGATCGGTCCCGTTCCAATATGCGGTTTTTCCTCCCTGAGCCTGAAACTGGGCGACCAGTCTGCCGTCAATCGTAAATACCTTGATATCGCCATTGGCTACCAGACCTTCTATATGGATTGGCTGGCTCAAGGGAAGCCTGGCCGGATCCGGGAAGATCTTGAGCTTCGAAAAGCCCGGCACCGGCTGCTGCACGCCCGTTTTCAACTCCGTAACTCCGTACTGCGTTGCAAAATACACAATCCCATCGGTGCGGTCACACGCCACCGCAAGTACACGGTTGCTCGGGAGCGGACTGTTCGTCACGTTGTAGCTCGCGATCGACGTATTGCCGTCACGTGAAATAACGTACACACCGGTATTCGTCGCAACCCATTTCTGATCCAGCGCGTCATAGTCGATAGAGTTAATATTCTGGTCAAGGAGCGAGTAGATCATCTGGACATAGAGCGAGCCCGAAGGGTCAGGATCGTAAATCACGTCCATACCGAGGTCGGTACCAACCCACACCTGGTCTTCGTTGTCCACGAGTACCGCGTTGACGCGGTTGCTTAGCAGCCCGGCATTCCCCGTGTTGAGAATGTAACTCTGGTCGTCCGAAGTGTTGCCAAGGGTTCCGTTGTCGTTGTAGTATAATAGCCCGGAATAGTTCCCCGGTGACGAATACTGGCCTGATTGATCTCCAATCCACACGCCTCCATACGCGTCGATCGCTATCGGGACGAAGCCCGAAATCGGGCAGAGATTATTGTGAAAGCTGTACCACTTATCCTGGAGAGGTGAATAGACTACTATCGGGTTATTAGTATACGAGAATGGATTCGTGACCCATATATTCCCTGACGGATCCGAGACGGCCCCTCCCACAATAACGTATTTGTTGTCTTTCGGATAACCTACAAGTGGCGAATTCGTCCCGCCAAACGTCCTGATAGAGTCATGACTTACCAGAGCCAATTCTCCCCGATACACAGAATTTGGTCCGGGACCGCCCCACGACCCGGCAGCGATCTGGTCTCCGCCTATAGCGCTTATATTGAAGAAAAAGTTCGTGGACAATTGAGGGGTATTTGCCATACTGAAATTCTTCCAAGTGGTCCCGTCAAATTTCATGAAGGCAACTCCCACATCAGTAATGCTGGTCGTGGAGCACCACAGATTTCCTGTGCTGTCCACTGCCAAATCGGAGACCAGGTTTGTTCCAGGCCCAGGCGGAAAAACAAATTTCGTGGGGGACCCGACAAACAGCAATCCGTCGGCAGTCGCTGCTGCGGCCAGACTGTCTGAAAACGCAGCGACGCCGTTTACAGGAGTTCCTCCTGTATAAAGAGCAGTGAACGATCCGTTCGAATGCATTCTGTAAATCCCGCTCGAGGCGTTGACCAGCATATAGTCTGGTCCGACGGCAAACCC
>JAJYJD010000163.1 GCA_021789755.1 Bacteroidota bacterium | reverse complement strand
CTTGGATTTTGCTTCGAGCTTGGAACTTTTGAGTTGGAGCTTGTTTTTTGTCGGGGTGAGAGGATTCGAACCTCCGACCCCCTGCGCCCAAGGCAGGTGCTCTAACCGGACTGAGCCACACCCCGAATAATTCTTGTTAACAAAGAACTGGCTGACGGTTTCTATGAACGCCGTTCGCACTGCACAGAACCCACTACCTTGGCGCGGAACACGCCACGCTATGACCGGGCTAGACCACGCCCTGTGGGCAGTAGCAATATAGCTGTCCGCAGCGTCAATCGAAAGCGCTTTCAATCCCGAGGTTACCCAAATTGCAATTCACGCATCGAAATAATAACTTGGTGAAAAATAATTCCCGCCCGGCGGGACATTTTTTTCAATAGAAGATGCTACGCGACTTTTTTAATAAATTCGAGGCTTTCACCCGAAGACATCAGCTGATCTCCCAGAACGACAAGATAATTGTCGGTGTATCGGGAGGGATCGATTCCGTCGTTTTGCTCGACCTCCTCATGGAGCTCAAAAGCCGCGAACATCTGGAGATAGCGGTCGCACACATCAACCACAGGCTGAGAGACGAAGAATCAGACGAGGATGAGAGGTTCGTCAAGAAGCTCGCCGAGGAATACAGCATAGAGTGCTTTGTGCATGGCGCCGACACAAAAGCCTTCATGGTGGAACACAAGACTTCATTGCAGGTCGGCGCGAGAGAGATCCGTTACAAATTCTTCGAGACCGTAAAGATCCTCAAGAATTTCACCAAGATTGCCACCGCACATAACGCAAACGACAACGCAGAGACCGTCCTGTTCAACCTCCTGCGCGGCTCCGGCGCTAACGGGCTCGGCGGAATCCCCGTCAAACGGAACGACATCGTTCGCCCGCTTCTGTTCGCCGAACGGTCCGAGATCGAACAGTATGCTAAACTGAAGAGCCTGAAGTTCAGAGAAGATTCCTCAAACATCAAGGATTATTACACCCGCAACTTCATACGGCACTCCATCCTGCCGCAGATACGGGAGAAGGTCAACCCCGGAATCGTCGGTACGCTCAACCGCACCGGTGAGATATTTCAGGAACTTGGATATTTCATCAACAACGAAGTTAAGGTTCTGTATCAGAACATTGCAAAGAATTTCGACGGGGAAAAGCTCGTACTCGATATTTTCAAACTCAAGAATTCCCTCTTGTTCATACAGGAAAACCTGATTATTGCCGCACTCAGGGACTTCGTGCACAGCGAAGTCGATTACGCCAAAGTCCATGCCATAATGGACCTGATTAATTCCGAAACCGGCAGCTCGACAGAAATCGGCAGAAACGTTGTCGTGTACAGGGACAGGTACAACCTCGTCTTCATCAGGAGTCCCAAAGAACCTGCGGAATTCGTGGCGGAGATCATCCCGGGTAAGAAATATGAATTTGAAGAATTCTATTTTAACAGCGAGCTTGTCGAAAGGAGCGAAGTGCACTTTTCGCTTTCCCCGGTTGTTGAGTTCGTTGATGCAGACGCGGCGGGGGAAGCACTTACACTCCGCAGCTGGCGCGCCGGTGACTGGTTCATGCCCCTCGGGATGACCGGACGGAAGAAGATAAGCGACTTCCTGGTAGATTCGAAAATCCCGGTTTACCAGAAGAACAACGTACTGGTCCTCAGCAACAAAGACGGCATAATCTGGGTTTGCGGTTTGAGAGTTGATGACAGGTTTAAACTTAAAGAAGACACAAGGAGAATACTGAAACTTGAATTCGGCTATAAGTGAACCCGCACAATTCGTTAATGTAAATAACGAGAGATTCCGCATATTCATACCGGAAACGGATATACAGAAGAGGGTTGAAGAACTCGCTTCGGAGATCAACCGGGACTATGCCGGGAAAACACCGATATTCATCGGAGTCTTGAACGGTTCGTTCATATTCTTCTCCGATCTGATACGTCAAATCAGCGTCGATTGTGAGATAGATTTCTTTAAACTCTCGAGTTACGGCGACGCCAAAATTTCCTCCGGAAATGTGAAACTTTTGAAGGACTTGAATTGTCAAGTTACTGACAGGGATATCATAATCGTCGAAGACATTATCGATTCAGGCCTATCGATAGATTTCATCAAGAAATTGATTGCGAAGCAGAACCCCCGGTCGTTTGCGGTGGTAACCCTGCTATACAAGAGTGATTGCGTTAAAATCGATTTTAAGGTAGATTATATAGGTTTCCAAATCTCCAACCATTTCGTTATTGGCTATGGATTGGATTACGCGCAGAAGGCAAGGAATCTGAGATCGATATATAGATTGGACAAATAGTTCACAGGTCAATGACCTGTCATAGACAGGAGTTTTTTTGATGACGAATTCACCGAACGATAGAAATAAAAACGGACCGCTGAAAAGAAAGGGGCAGCCCCCGAATTTGAAGCGGAAGCCGAACCAGCCGCCGGAGGATGACTTCAACTGGCGTACCGGAAGAATAATCATAGGATGGGCCCTCATTATCCTGGCAGTTTTCCTGGTAATGACCCTGTTCCACGGAAATAACAACCAGGAAACGGAGATCACATACACACAATATCAAGCCCTACTCGACTCCGGTCTTGTCAAAGAGGCCGTGATCGATAAATCCGATGTGAATAATTACGACTTCCATGGTACACTCAAAGAACCGACGGATATAACCACGGACACCGGTAAGAGGATGAAGATAACTAAGTTTGTGGTTTTCCTTCCTCAGGCTTCGGACCCGAGCGTGATCGCGCAATGGCAAAAAGCCGGCGTCAAATTCAATTTCGTGAAGCAAAGCGACCAGTGGGTGAACGGCCTGATAAGCTTTCTTCCGTGGGTGCTGATCCTCGGCATATGGTTCGTCTTTATGCGCAGGATGCAGGGTAACAATACCAAAGGCATATTCAGTTTCGGGAAAAGCCGGGCGAAACTCATGACAGAGAGCCAGGTCAAAGTGACGTTCCACGACGTGGCCGGGGCCGATGAGGCAAAAGAAGAGCTGAGTGAAATAATAGAATTCCTGAGAGAGCCCGCGAAATTTCAGAGACTTGGCGGAAAAATTCCGCGCGGAGTGCTTCTTCTCGGCCCGCCCGGAACCGGAAAGACGCTTCTTGCCCGGGCAGTCGCAGGCGAAGCGGCTGTTCCATTTTTCTCGATTAGCGGCGCGGACTTCGTCGAAATGTTTGTCGGCGTCGGCGCCAGCCGCGTTCGCGACCTGTTCGACACAGCGAAGAAAAATGCACCGTGTATCGTATTCATCGACGAGATCGACGCGGTCGGAAGACACCGCGGTGCAGGTCTGGGCGGCGGACATGATGAGCGCGAACAGACATTGAACCAGCTCCTCGTCGAAATGGACGGCTTCGAGCAGAACAGCGGGACTATCATAATCGCCGCGACGAACCGCCCCGACGTTCTCGACCCTGCCCTCCTCCGGCCCGGAAGATTCGACAGGCAGGTTGTTGTCGACAGGCCCGATGTGAAAGGGAGAGAGGGAATCCTGAAAGTCCACACCAGGAACATACCGTTGTCGGCGGACGTGAACCTGAGCATTATCGCCAAGGAAACCCCTGGGTTTGCCGGCGCGGAACTCGCCAACCTTGTCAACGAAGCTGCCCTTCTCGCAGCCCGGAAGAATAATGCGACCGTCAGCATGCCGGACCTTGAGGAAGCAAAAGATAAAGTCATGATGGGTCCCGAGCGGAAGAGCACAATCATATCGGATGAGGAGAAGAAAGTCACGGCTTACCACGAATCGGGTCACGTCCTCGTTGCGAAGATGGTTCCTGAGGCTGACCCCGTTCACAAGGTCACGATCATCCCGCGCGGCCGGGCGCTCGGCGTCACGACTTACCTCCCCATCGACGAGAAACATACTTATTCACGCGAGTACCTGCTTGCCATGATAACATACGCACTCGGCGGGCGCGCTGCGGAAAAGATCATTTTCAATAAGTACACGACCGGCGCGGGGAACGACATCGAGAAAGCCACGAACATTGCCCGGAAAATGGTTTGCGAATGGGGCATGAGCGACAAGCTCGGACCGCTGACCTGGGGAGAGAACGAACAGGAGATCTTCCTCGGCCGCGAGATAACGAAGCACAGGAACTACAGCGAGAAGACCGCCATTGAGATAGATGAAGAGATCAGATCACTCGTACTCGCGTGCATGTCGCGGGCGGAAAAGATCATCAACGAACACAGGGATTCGCTTGACAGACTTGCTAGCGCGCTTCTCGAACGTGAGATACTCGACGCTGACGAAATAGAAAAGTCGATCCGGGGTGAAGAGCTGCCGCCTTTCGTTAAACCTAACGGCGACGGCAAGCTCCAGGCCGATGGCTCGCAGGGACAACCTGCTCCGGCGACGAGCAAGAACTGAAGCTCCGGCTCATCTGGGGACCTGGTCAACAACAAGTGAGCAACAGGAAGAGTTCTACAGGAGGCTCGGCTGATTTGACGGAGCAGACCGCAGTCCACGACAGGGTGGATTTCAAGGCGGAGCTGGTGAGAAAAGCGATTCACCTCGTCTCTCTCGCGATTCCGCTCGTGTACTACTTCATCCCCAGGTCGATAGCCCTCTGGATACTCATCCCTATGACCTCGGCATTCATCATCATCGACCTGGCGCGTTACGACGTACCGCCGATCTCGAAACTCTTCTACAAATTCTTCGGATTCCTGTTGCGAAGCCACGAGGTCGACGGGAAAAAGCATGCGCTGAACGGCGCCACATATATGCTGATCTCGGCCGTCATCTGCGTAATCATCTTCCCAAAGTTCATCATGATAAGCAGCTTCACGGTGCTGATACTTGCGGATGCGTCTTCAGCCGTTTTCGGAAAGAGATTCGGCAGGCACAAGATATTTCCCAATTTGGGGACACCGAAGAGCTACGAAGGAAGCCTCGCTTTCGTCATCGCTGCAATTGTTGCAGTTGCATTGACTCCGAAAGTCGAATACCTTTTTGCCGAATACCTGATAGGTGCGGGGGCCGGCGTCGTCGGTGCCGCGGCCGAGGTACTTTCTTACAAAATCGTTGACGATAACATTGCCGTGCCTGTCGCGTTTGGCCTTACGATGTGGGCATTATACATATTATTCCTCCCCCAGCTCAACGTCTTCTTTCTCGGCTAACGCCTGCTGACGAACACGTTCCCCTTCAGATAGAATCTCCATTTAAATTCGGTTCCTGTCTTAATTCCAACCCTTGTGGAAGAACCCATATCCCCTTCGCTCGTTTTGAATCCGTCATCGCCGATAAAAAGCTCACCGCCTTCTAACTTCATACCATTGAATGCCCTGTCGATACTAAGTGCCTGGCATAATTTGGCCGGGCCATTTGTCAGGTTCTTCAAATCGTCCGTCTTTCTCGACTTCTTCATTTCCTCGATCCCCGTTATCGGCTCCAAAGCCCGCACGAGCAGGGCCGCCGGGAATCCCTTGCGTTCGGTGACGATGTTGAAGCAGAAGTGCATTCCGTAAGTGAAGTATACGTACGCGATGCCGCCATCCTCATACATCGGCTTGTTCCTGGCGGTCATCCCGTTTGCCGCATGACTGGCGGGATCATTCCCGACATAAGCTTCGACCTCGACGATCCTTCCCGCGATTACTTTCCTTCCGATTTTTCGCACAAGGATTTTTCCAAGTATTTTCGGGACAAGTTTGAAAGTATCACGGCGGTAGAACTGAAGCGGAAGCGGGGTAAAGTTAGCCTTCATATCGGCGCGGAAGGATTTGCCGGCGGGGATTAAAGCAAGATTTTATTTCAGCGCAGAGGCGCAAGGCTTTCGTCGCGTCTATGCGTCTCAGCGGTAAAATCCTAAGCGTCCGGCTTCTTGGTGGAACCATCAAAGGATATAGCCGTCTGCGCCGAGGACGCCTTCTTCTTCTTTCCGAGAAACTCGTAAGCTCTTTCAGTCGCCTCCCGTCCCCTGAGAGTCCTCCGCAAATAGCCCTTCTGCAGGAGAAACGGCTCGTAAACCTCTTCTATTGTGCCGGCCTCCTCACTGACGACGGCAGCAATCGAATTTACTCCGACCGGTCCCCCCTTGTAGTAGTCGACAATGGCAGCGAGAATTTTTCTGTCCATTTCGTCGAGGCCGGTTTTGTCCACCTCAAGCTGATCGAGGGCGTGCCTGGCAATGTCCAGATCGATCTCCCTTTTGCCTTTAACGTCGGCATAGTCCCGGGTTCGTCTCAGCAGCCTGTTCGCAATGCGGGGAGTTCCCCTGCTCCGCCGGGCAATTTCAAAAGCCGCATCGTTCTCGATTTTGACTTTGAGTATCGATGCAGACCTTACAACTATTTTCTCCAGGAATTCATCGTCATAGTACTCGAGGCGTTCAATTATGCCGAATCTCGATCTGAATGGGTTGCTCAGGAGTCCCGCGCGCGTAGTGGCAGCGACAAGCGTAAACGGGTTCACGTTAAGCTGAACATTCCTTGCGCCCGGGCCGCGGTCCACGACTATCGACAACTTGTAATCCTCCATCGCTCCGTAAAGGATTTCCTCGACGGCAGCGGGCATCCTGTGAACCTCGTCGATGAAAACGACAACCCCTTTTGAAAGCGATGTCAGAATGCCTGCAAGGTCGCCGGCTTTTTCGAGTGACGGACCTGTCGTGGATATGATCTCGCAGCTGAGCTCGTTCGCTATGATGTTGGCAAGCGTAGTCTTGCCGAGTCCAGGAGGGCCCATCAGCAAAACGTGGTCGAGGGCTTCTTTTCGTTTCTTCGCGGCCTCTATGAAAACACTGAGCTTGTCGACAATCTTCTTCTGTCCGACAAAATCCTTCAGAAATTTCGGACGCAGCGCCCTGTCGAACTTCAAGTCATCGCCTGTCTTATCGGGAGCAATTGCGCGATGTGGCTTTAGATTCCCTGGATGATGCGCTTTTTCTTTACTCACTGACTCAATTTAAATCGATGTGAAGTGAAAGGCAATTTAGGATTTCTGAATTTCACTGGAAGCGCACGAGGAGAATACTCTTCGAGAATTCAGTGTGTGTACGGCGAATTCAGCTGCCCAATTTCGCCGCTCGGCCGTGAGGAATTACCGCAAGAACAACCGGTATTTCAATTAACAACTGCACCATCTCTTCAGCTGCTTCACCCATAATAATGTACTCAGCGAACGTGACCGTGTCAGGCTGCACTATAAACAACTTCGATTTCTACAGGGCTCACGACTCCGACGTATTCGAAAGTCAAGAAGATGTTGACGTTGAAATGACAGTCGTTTGATCAGAAATCCCGCCGTTCTTTGGCGGATTATTGCTGAAATGACTTGAAGATCTGAACCATTGTCTCACAGCCCTGCCGTCCGGCGGGGCTGTTTATTTTGTCGTCATCACGAATACCCCGTTCCAATCCGCGGGCGGCGGCTCCATCTCGTATAACTTGCACCTTTCGAGATACATTTCCGACGGATAATCTGCGGAGTCGATCGAGAGAGCCTTCTCGAACAAACCCGCCGCAACTCCCCATTCCCTGTTCCGGTACTTCGCAAGCGCCGCGCAATAAAGCTCGACCACTTTTTTCTTCTCGTCGCTTATCTCATCGGACAGGTCGGCAATGAGCTCGTAAATTTTGACGGGCTTAGTTCTCCCCTTCACGACTATCAGGTCAAGTTCGCGTGCGAAAACATCCTTCTTCACGAGCTCGTGAGTGTACTCACTCAGAAGGATTCGCGTTCTATACATCTTGTTGGCGGTTTCGAGCCGCGACGCGAGATTAACGTTGTCCCCGATAACGGTATAGTCGAAGCGCTCC
>JAJYJD010000162.1 GCA_021789755.1 Bacteroidota bacterium | reverse complement strand
CCGATCTCCCTCCAGCTCGCGGATATTCGATGTGACGTTCGCGGCAACATACTCAATTACATCGTCCGGCATATGGATTCCGTCGTCCTCGCTCTTTTTCCGAAGAATGGCGATGCGCGTTTCGAGATCTGGCGGTTGTACGTCGACCGTCAAGCCCCAGGTGAAACGACTGACGAGCCGGTCATCTACACCTTTCAGTTCCTTCGGCGGCCTGTCGGAGGAGAGAATAATCTGTTTGCCGGTTTGGTGCAGCGCGTTAAAGGTATGGAAAAAATTATCCTGCGTTTTTTCTTTACCCGCGAGAAACTGTATGTCGTCGACGATAAGTATATCCATGCTGCGGTAAAAGCTGGAAAATTCGTTTGCGCGGTCCTTCTGGATTGCATCGACGAAGTCCACGGTGAAGCGTTCGCTCGATACGTAGAGGACGCGGTCCGCCTTGCCGATCTGGCGGGCCTGGTTTCCGATCGCCTGGATCAGGTGGGTCTTGCCGAGACCGACACCACCATAGACAACAAGAGGGTTAAACGATGTGCCGGCCGGGTTGTTTGCAACTGCGTACGCGGCCGCCCTGGCGAACTGGTTGCTGTCGCCTTTAATGAAATTATCGAATGTGTACCGGGGATTGAGATTGCTCTCAAACGCCGGTTTTGCGCTGAAGCGGGACGCTGACGTCATTTGAGATTGCTGGCTCATCTGACCGCGTTGCGCAGGCCTGTAGAATTGGGGCTCCATTTCGCCGATATCTTCGTCGGATATACTGTATTCCACGCGTGCATTTTCCCCGACAACCGTTTTTACAGACTCGTTCACGACGGTCGAGTAGTGTTCCTCGAGCCAGTCGTGAAAGAATTGGCTCGGCACTTTGAGCATCAGGCTCTCATTGTTGAGGCTTACGGGTACCACGGGCTCGAACCATGTCTTGTAGCTCAAATTGTTCACCCGCCCATGAATAATTTTCATGCATTCCTGCCAAACCCCCTTGGCTCCAGTAACAGTCTCCATCAGCAAGCTCCCTTGAGATTGTCAAGAAATTCTCCACATTTCCAACCGAGTTACCAACATTAGGAAAGACTCCATAAACAACCAGTATTCAAAGAGTTAAAGGAACGGGTAACACTCACTTAACAGCGGTGTGGAAAACGCATCCTCACAAACTGAAAAGGGAAGACATCCAAAACGGAATTCTTTCGCGGTTTTTCCACAAGTTATCCACACAAGAACTAGTGAATGTCTGGCTGTCAATAATAACAAAGCAAGTGTGGAAAAACAAGATGGTGGGAGCGCGCGGATGGCCGCATAACATACTGACTTAGTGTGGCTTACAGGGAAAGTGCGGGCCGTTGTGGAAAATTTCGAGATCCGGTCGTGCTGCCTAATATGTGCGAAACCGAGTGATTTGTGCGGGTAGTGTGGAAAAGTGGAACAATTCTGTGGAAAACAGGTTGAGCCTGGTGCGGTAATTAAAGATGGGCTGTGGGTTGTGCAGAGAATCAATTTTCGCGCTTGAATAAAGAGGCGGTAAAACCTTGAATCTTTTCCGACCTGGCGCTATCTTATCGGGCAAAACGCAGATTTAGAGGAGTTTTTGATGAAGAGGACATTTCAGCCTCATAATACGAGAAGACGCAGGACACACGGCTTCCGCTGGAAGATGAAGAGTAAGACAGGCAGGAAAGTGTTGGCGCGGAGGCGTGCTAAGGGCCGCTGGCGTCTCACGGTCAGCGACGAGAAGTAAGAATTGGGCGCCGCTTGTCCCGGAGGGATCGTTCCGATCGCTTCGCACTTCCTAAGGATGACATCATCAGGTCTTCCAGAGAGATCGGAGAAATATTCCGGAGAGGAAGGCGCTTCAACGGAAACATTCTTTCGGTGTTCTACACGTTCCACCCGTTCGCAGAGGAAAGCAGAATAAGGGTCGCGTTCACCGTCTCCAGGAAAGTCCGTCGGGCGGTGGATCGCACCAGGCTCAAACGGTTGATGAGGGAAGTCTACCGCCTAAATAGGGAGAGAATTATTCCCATCATCGAAGCGAGCGGGAAGTGTTCGAATATCGTGATCACCTGCATCCACGGAAGACCCGCTGCAACTATTTCCCTGAAAGATATTGAAAAAGATTACGAACAATTCTTACTCAGAATCAACAGCGACCTTGCCGGCTGAAGCTGCGATCACCCTGATCAAAGTGTACAAGAGATTTATCGCGCCAATTTTTCCGCCGTCGTGCAGGTTCTATCCGAGCTGCTCGACATACTCGATCGAAGCCTTTCACCGTCACGGTTTCGTCAGGGGATTTCTGCTCAGCGCCTGGAGAGTGTTGCGCTGCAACCCGTTCAGCGCCGGTGGATACGATCCTGTCAGGGAAAACCATCCCTTCAGGAGAAACGGTTGACAACTCAAGTCGTTGAGAGGAATTAGATGGGGAAGAAAGAAACAATAGGAATTATCCTTATAACGCTGGTGCTGTTTGTGTGGATGTACTTCAACACACCCAAGGCGCCGGTTCAACCTCCGCAGCCCAAGACGGCGACAGAGCACTCCATCGATACCACCGTAGCGAGCGGCACATCTGTTCCGGCGGGAATAATGAAGCCGATGGAATCAGCTTCGGTCGGCGGCGACACCGCTTCGCTTAGACTCTACGGAAAGACGTTTGCACCGTTAAGTCACGGCACAGAGAAGACCCTCATCATAGAGTCAGACCTGTACACCGCCGTCCTCACCACCCAAGGTGGGATGATAAAAGACTGGACGCTGACAAAGTATAAGACCTGGCAGGGAAACCCGGTCGAGCTCGTGAACTATAGACACAAGGGAGACTACAGTATCCTGTTCCAGGCGATGGACGGGAAGCTGGTGGACACCAGGGATCTTTTTTTCACGGCGCCGATTACGAACGGCGAGGTTGTCAAGCTTAAGAAAGGGGAAAGCTACAGCATCTCCTTCACACTTAAAGTCAGCGACTCGTCGAAGATCGTGCGCGAGTTTACATTCAAGGGCGGCGTTTACGACATCGGCTCACGCATCACCTTCAAACACATGGCCAGGTATATTGCCAATTATGAATACCAGGTCACCTGGGAACACGGGCTTAATTACACCGAGGAGAACAGCGTCGACGAATCGAGCTTCTCGACCGCGTATGCGTACAGCGGCGGCGAGGCGGTTTCGCTGGAAGCATCCAAGCCCGGCGAGTCAGTCAAACAGGAAATAACCGGGAACACGAATTGGGTTGCCCAGACCACAAAATATTTCACGGAAGCAATCGTTCCTAAGGGGAAGCCCGCCGATGGCGCCTATCTCCGCGGGATTGAGGAGCATCTGCCGAACAACGGGCTCCAGAGACAGTATTACACGGCGCTTCAAATGCGGTTCGAAGGCCAGCCGGCGCAGACCGACTCGTTCATGGTGTACATCGGCCCGCTCGATTACAATCTCCTGAAGTCCTACAACCTCGGTCTTGAGGAGATAGTCGGGTTGGGGTGGAAATGGCTGATTCGGCCGATAGCGGAATACATAATGCTGCCGTCGTTCGATTTCATTCATTCATTTATCCCCAACTACGGAGTCGTGATCATCATCTTCTCCATTATTCTCAAGCTTCTCCTCAACCCCCTCACCGTATCGAGCATGAAGTCGATGCGGAAGATGCAGGCGCTGCAACCGATGATGGAGGAGATCAAGGAGAAGTACAAGGAAGATCAGCAGAAGATGAACCAGGCTATCATGAGCCTGTACAAGGAGTACAAGATCAATCCGATGGGTGGATGCCTGCCGATGTTCCTGCAGCTCCCGATATTGTATGCCCTCTGGGCCATCTTCAGAAGCAATATTGTCCTGCGACAATCCGACTTCATCTGGTGGATAAAAGACCTTTCGATTCCGGACACGATCCTGCGTCTCCCCTTCACGTTGCCTTTGGTCGGACTGAACCAGATAAGCGGACTCGCCACCCTGATGGCGGCGACTCAGTTCGTCCAGATGAAGATGACCACCAAGGACCCGCGACAGGCGTTCATGATCTATTTCATGCCGATCATGATGTGGCTCATCTTCAATAACCTCCCGGCCGGATTGAATCTTTATTACTTCGTATTCAACCTGCTTTCGATCGGACAGCAGTACATCCTGAACAAGAAACCGATGGAAGAGGTCCTCGTCAAGGCAACTCCGAAGAAAAAGGAAAAACCGCCGAGGCCGGTAATTGGAAACAGGTCGATGAGAAGGGGCTCCTAAGCAACGCGGGTCTACTGCCGGGAAAGGGGAAAGCGGTGCCGCGCACGCGCGTCAAAATATGCTGCATAATTAATCTTGACGAGGCGCGGCTTGCAATTTCGTCTGGTGCTGATGCGATAGGGCTGGTCGGCAGAATGCCGAGCGGCCCCGGTGTGATCGCCGACGACAAAATAGCTGACATCGCAGCCGCAGTCCCTCCCGGAATCCACACATTCCTTTTGACGAGCGAGATAAGCGCGGTCGAGATCGCAGCCCACTGGAGGCGGACGAGAACAACCACGATCCAGGTCGTCGACTACATCGCCGAAGAGGAATACCGGAAGATACGCGCGGAACTCCCGTGGGTAAAATTAGTCCAGGTGATTCATGTCGAGAACGGTACTGCTGTTGGACGGGCGCAGCGAGTTTCCAGTTTTGTAGACGCGCTCCTTCTCGATTCCGGAAGCCCGAATGGGGACGTGAAAACACTCGGCGGGACGGGGAAGATCCACGACTGGAAGATCAGCAGAGAAATTGTCGGATCGGTTGACGTCCCGGTTTTCCTTGCCGGCGGGATTACACCGGAAAACCTGGGAGAGGCAATTGAAGCCGTTCATCCGTACGCGGTAGATGTTTGCACAGGTGTGAGAACGGATGGCAGACTTGATCCGGGAAAGCTCGAAAAGCTCTTCGCGGCGGTATAAAGGCGGCCTCAGACGGAGTGTTTACGCTGCCGGTTGGTGAAACGATGAAATTTCGGTGACTTGAGCTTGACTTTTCCGGGGGGCCCATTTACATTCTTATTGAAATTGGGATCAGGCGCGCGTTTGGGCTTACCAAGAGCAGTAGTAACAGGGCTCTCACGAATTTCAAGTTGCGGTCCCTTGATGTGACGGCGAACCTTCCATACTTAATTCAATCCAGCCCGGGCGACAACCTCCGAAAAAGTAATAGATTCAGATAGACTGAGTCCGGATTCTGTTTTCGCGACAGGATTGTGCTGCTCAAGCTACTGAAATAACTGAATCGTCGGCGCGGGACAAGAATTGATGGACCTGTGAAAGCGGGCGCCTCATGGAGGAGATGAATCAGCTTCGAGAAGAGAACAAACGTCTGAAGCGCGCGGTTGAAGAGCTGTCGGTACTGAACGAGCTCGCAACGGCGATCGGGGCGTCGGGCAATTTCGAGGATGTGGTCAGGAAAATCATAAGCCGTTCTATGAAGGCCGTCCGGGGGGAGCAGGGGTTGATAACATTGGTGGAAGAGAAGCGGGATATCCCGATGAAGACCCTGGTCAGGACGACGGTCAGTTCATCCGAGCATCCGGGTTTTCATTTCAACGAAGCTCTTCTTGGCTGGATGATCTTAAACAAGAAACCTCTGACATTAAACGCGCCGCGGGACGATGAGAGGTTTCACGGGGTGGTATGGAACGGCTCCGTTCGATCGGTAACGTGCGTTCCTTTGCTTATCCGGTCTGTGCTCAAGGGCGTTCTGGCAGTATACAACAAGAAGTCCGGAACCGGGTTTACTGAAGATGATCAGCGCCTTCTGGCGATAATCGCATCGCAGTCAGCTCAGGTAATCGAGAATGCAAGACTATCCGAAGAGGAGCGGGCGCTCTTTCAGATTCAGCACGAAATGAAACTGGCTTCCCAAATCCAGATGGATCTCCTGCCGAAGGAGGCGCCGGTGATATCGGGATATGATATCGCCGGAGCAACGTTTCCCGCCAAGGCGGTCGGCGGGGACTATTATGATTTCGTTCAGATCAATGAACGGAAGCTGGCGGTCTGTCTCGGGGATGTCGCTGGAAAGGGACTTCCGGCTGCGCTTCTCGCGGCAAACTTGCAGGCGCTAATCCGCGGCCGGACAGACCTGCTGGGTTCCGTTCATGAGTGCGTTTGCAGATTGAACCGTGATTTAGTCCGGAGCACGGGAGCGGAGAGCTTCGCGACCCTTTTCTACGGGATCCTTGATTCGAATGAACATACGCTCACGTACTGTAACGCGGGACAGGAACCACCCTTTCTTCTGACATCAGGAGGCGAGCCCTTCCGACTCCGTGACGGCGGCCCGCTGGTCGGGATGCTTGACGATGTAGATTTCGCGGAGGCGAAGGTATCGATAGAGAAAGGCGACGTTCTCGTAGTGTACTCCGACGGCGTCACGGAAGCGATGGACGAGATGAGGGAACAGTTCGGCGAGAGAAAATTGTCGGGAGTGATCTTGGAGAACGCCGGCCTTAGCGCCAGCGAAATAATAAAGAGGATCGTGGATGCCGTCGTGGACCACGCCGGGAAGGCTCCTCAGCACGACGATATCACGGCGGTCGTAATCAGGAGACTGACAGCATGATGTTGTGCAATTTGCCGCATCAGCTTGCGCGCGGGACGTATGCATGAAGGAGAAAACTTGAAAGTACACGTGTGCCCGAATGGATTGCTCTTTCTCGGTTTCCTGGTTTCCGTAAACGAGGCGCATCCGCAGAGCAGGTGGGTATTCGAAGTCGGTGTCACCCTGCCTTACAACACCCCATTGCCGCTTCTCATCAGACAATCGGGTCAGCCGGATATTTCGCTCGCTGCGTCGTATTCGTCGAGGCCTTTTGAGATACCGATTTGCTGGATCTGGCGTATCGGCCGGTGGTCCGGCGACGCCGGCTGGGAGCTGCAGGCGATCCACCACAAGCTCTTCTTGGACAACCCACCGCCGGAAGTCGATGAGTTTTCAATATCACACGGTCTTAACATCGTCACCGTGGACAGAACATGGCAGCTGGAGGAAGTCTGTGCTAGAATAGGCGCCGGAATTACTATAGCACATCCAGAGAATAGTGTCCGCGGGCTGCGGCTACCCGAGAACCTGGGAATTTTCAACATGGGCTATTACGTGGGCGGCCCCGCGCTGATCGCTGGTGCGGGAAGGCGGTTTTCCCTGATCGGCAATTTCTTTTTGAGATGTGACGGAATGGTAACGGCATCATATTCGAACGTGCCCGTGAGCAGCGGCACCGCATATGTCTGGAATGTGGCGCTTCACGCGAACTTCGCCGTCGGGTATTCACTGACGGTACACGCCCGGAATACCAGGCCGGAGAATGAGTGAACAAGTCCAACTTATCTGGAAACAACATGAAATACTTACTCTCTGTTCTGATCATCGTTACTTCTTTAAATGCTTCCGCGCAGCAGTACGACGAATTTTTCACAGACAATACTATGCGTGTCGATTACTATCACACCGGCACTAAAGGCCAGGAGTCGATGGCGCTCGACAAAGGCTATCTCGAAGGTCCGTGGCCCGGGAGCAAGACGCAATTGATCGACCGGCTTAATCGGGGTGATTACCTTCTGCGCGTTTTCGATTTTGGAACGAACGCGCCGATTTACTCGCACGGTTATTCTACGATGTTCAACGAATGGCAAACGACCGACGAAGCATTGAACGGCGTCGTGAGAACATTCAGCGAGACGGTGCGCTTCCCGTTCCCAAGACAGCGCGTTATTGTTTCGATCTCCAGACGGGACAAGTCTGTCGCCCCCGGCGAGAAGCTTGCGTTCCGCGAGGTGTTCTCGACAACAATCGATCCCAACAATCCGACTGAGGTTAACAGGGAAAACA
>JAJYJD010000161.1 GCA_021789755.1 Bacteroidota bacterium | reverse complement strand
AGAAAGAAGAAGCCAAGCGTCAACACTCCAATTGAAAGTCCTGCCGCCACCGACGATGAAGGATCATCTCAACGATTTGTCGGTCACTTCAAAGAAGTGGAAGGAAGCCCTCTTCAGCGCCTTGCCGCACTTGTCCCTCCGTTCGGCGGAAATCTCGGAAAGGAAACATTCTACAGGGCGGGCGGCGACGATCTCATGGGAATTGCCAGGGACAGAAGCGCTCTGCTTGATGAAGTGACGGTCTCGATGCTTTACGAGACGGTCTCGCGAATGCGCCGGGAATTGTCTGAACCCGACCCGAGAATCTACTACGACGGCGATGACCCGGTGATGATGAGTCTGATCGAAATGAGGCATCTTGGCAGGCTGAGGGAGGAAAGTTTTGCATCTGTTAACGCATGCATCATCGCCTATTCCACCGGCGCAGAGAAGCACAACAGCGACGCAGAGCTGAAATCCGGAGTGCTGGGCCGGCTCATGAAAAAGAGAGATGAGTTCAGGGAAACGATCCGTAAGATCGAAAACGACATCTCGGGCAATAGAGAAAGCAAGTACCGAAGCACGGGCGACCTAATCATGCAACACCTCGGAGAGATAGAGAAGGGGGCCGGAACCTTCCACGTCAATGACGGAGATTTGGAGATCCGTCTGGATCCGAAGTTGACAACGATCCAGAACGCGCAGGCGTATTATGAAAAGGCGAAAAAAGCCCGGGAGTCTTACCGGCAGTCCGTAGATCGGAAGAAACAGCTGACGAGTTCGCTTGAAACAGTGATAGCGGAGTTGAAGAAAGTCGGAGCCGGAACCGACCGGTTTAAACTTCTTTCGATGGCGAAGGCTGACTATGAAAAAGAAGAAGCGCTCCCTCCGTTCCGGGTTTTCGAGACCAATGATTATAAGATTTTTGTCGGTAAGGATTCGAAGAACAACGACGAGCTGACATTCGGATTTGCGAAACCCAATGACGTTTTCCTTCACGCGCGTGGAGTGTCCGGATCTCACGTCATCGTCAGAAATTCATCAAGGGAATATCCTCAAAAGGCTGTCCTGGAGTTCGCTGCCAGGATAGCGGCGCACTACAGCAAGGCGCGAACCAGCAGTATTGTCCCCGTTGCTTACACCATGAGAAAATTTGTCAAGAAGGTCAGAGGCCGGCCTGGAGCGGTCATTTTAGACCGGGAGGAGGTAATTTTCGTCAAACCGGGGATCCCTCAACCGTCACGGTAATATTTCCAGTCGGACTGTAATCTTTACTTCATGGGAATGGAGTCCCCGTTTCCCGCCTTGGTCATACCTCGCTAACTGCCGTCCCAACGGTGGTTTATGGTGTTGTAAATTTCACCGCACGGGAATCAAATCTCGGCACGCTTTTGCATCTAAAGGCGTGAAGGGAAACGAATATGTCATTGGTCTGCAGGACGCTGGTATTCATCAAAAACCCGGAAGCGCTGAAACTTGTGGCTGCGGCTTTACCGCATCCTAAGTACGAGCTTGAATTCGTCAACAATGTTGAAGAGGCAACCGCGCACGTCGTCTCCAATCGAATGGATATGTTTATCGTCGATTCCATTTATGCGGATGATGACAGAGTAGCCTCTTTGAGACATTATGTGCCGACCCTCTTTGTCGAACCTGATCATAAACAGGTCGCGCGGGGAGAGAGTGTTCTGTACGAGGAATCCCACAGAATGAGAGACGCGGCTGAAAAGCTTCTTCGTAAGAATTACATCAACTGGATTATCGACGCGCTGGAATACTCAGGTTGACCTGAGTATCGGGGAGGCAAATCATGAGCGAAACATTGCTGATCGCCGCTGCGGCTTCTTTCTTCCTGCTTACGGTCGTTTACATCCTCCTCAGGAAGCAAACCAACCTCTCGATCGAGCTTGAATCTGCAAGGAGAGTAAACGCACTTGCGGGATTGAAGATATCAAGGAACTTGTCGATGGAGGAAGTTCTCAGGTCAATTCTCATGACTCTGGCGAGAGCGTACGGATCAAGTGAAGGCAAACTGAATTTTCACGGACTCGCACTCGGGGAACTTTGCGTTACCGAAGGTGACGAAAGCGAGCTGGAGCCGGGTGTTCTGCGAAAAATCGACGGGGTTCTCACCCGCATCGATAAAACCGGTAAGAAATTCGGGGAAACCGTTCTCAACAAAGACAGAATCGTCGCGTTCACTGTCGACGACCGGGAGTTCTCATGCAGGGTGGAGCTGCGAACAACTACCGAGCCCGAACACGCGGAATATTCCTGCATGCAGGATTTGATCAGAGAAAAACTATCGCGGGTCTTGCTCGATAAGTCTGAACGTGCGATGAAGTCGGCTCTCAAGGATCTCGGGACGCCGTATGCTATCGTCGATCATCACGGCAGGATGGTGAGCGACGAAAGCGGTTCGTTTGCCGAAATATCCCGGCGGATCGGTGAATCCGAAATGTGCGGGATGATTGACGACCTCCGTAGTTCGGACAAAGACCGCAAGGTGTGCGTATCCGCAAAAGGGGGCAGCAAAGTCGTAATAGTGAAAATGGACGGAGACTTGTTCGCGGTTTTCTCTCCCGCGGCTGACGAAGCGATGCCCCCTACCGCTCAAGACGATACCGGGCCGTTGCTTCATGAAGCGCTGGAGGACCTGAACCTGGGAGTCGTCGTCATCGAGGCCGACGACAAAAGGCAAAACCAGGGCTACAAAATCTTGAGCATCAACAACGCCTTCTACAGGATTTTCGGTCTGGCGGGCAGCAATGCGCAATCGGACGAAGTAGCGGAGATTCTCTCTTCGGCTGTGAGGCGGGACGAGTTGAAGAAATCACCTGCGGACTCCGCGAGGCTGCCGGGAGAATTCTTCTACATGAGGCGGGACGGCCTGAAGGTGCGAGCGCGGCTGACGGTTATTAAGGGGTCGGGCGGTAATCGGGCCGTCGTATTTGAACCGGTGGAAAGCTCGCAATTCCTGATGTCGACCTACCGTCGGCTCCTCGATGCAGCACGGCATTTGTTCTCGAGCGGAGACATCAGGCTCTATCTTAAAGAAGTCAGAGACGCGACCCGGTCAGACGGAGTCGCGCTTGCGAAAAGGGATTCAGAATCCGATCGACTTGAAATCAGGGAGAAGGTCGGTTTCATTATAAACGTTCCTCAACTCATGTATCAGGACCTCCTGAGCCGTGATATGGTCAATTCACAGGGATATCTCGTCGCCCCGATAAGGGATCACGAAGCGGTGAATGCCGCTATCATCGCGTTGAAACCAAACCAGGAGGCGATTGAAGCGATCCTGCTGGCCGCCAGGCTCCTCGAGGCATACAATATGGTTCAGGAAGAGATACGCAGCCTCCATTCCCAGGCCGCCAGGCTCATCTCGGAAGCCAAGCGGGCGGACGCAGCGAACAAATCCAAGTCGGAGTTCCTTGCAAACATGAGCCACGAAATACGCACGCCGCTCAATTCGATAATCGGCTTCGCCGATATTCTTAATTCCGACACAGACGACCTGAGCAAGGCACTGATGAGCGAGTTCAGCGGGAATATCGCCACGGCAGGAAAACATTTGCTGAGCCTGATAAACGACATCCTTGATCTCACCAAAGTCGAAACCGGCAAGATGGAACTCGAGGTGCAGGAGTTTTCCATCAGGGAAGTTGTCGAGAGCGTAAGGCGGATTCTCCGGCCGCTCCTTGACATAAAGAGCATAAAGCTTGAAAGCCGGTTCGAAGAGGGCATCGACGTCTTCGTCGCGGATACGGTAAAATTCAAGCAGATTCTCTACAACCTTCTTAACAACGCGATCACTTACAGCCCCCAGAGAAGCGTGGTCAGGTTCGAGATGGCGAAGGCTGCAGACGGTATAGAGATGAGAGTGATTGACAGGGGCATCGGCATCAAGAAGGAGAACCTGGACAGGCTCTTTAAACCTTTCGTGCAGCTTGGCGAAGCTCATGTCGGAACCGGGCTCGGACTCGTGCTGACCAAGAAACTCGTGGAGCTTCACGGCGGCGCTATATGGGTCGACAGCGTGTACGGTAAGGGGACGACTGTCGTAGTCTATCTCCCCAACTACCCGGCATCTTCGGAAATGGAACGGGAATTGGAAACGGAAATGCACGGCGAGAAGGTGTTCCTCGTAACCGACGATGACCAGCTATACAACCTGTTTACAACCGTCATGGAGGGCGTGGGATTTAAGACTGCGAGGGTCAGTCCGCGATCGGTCGCGGACGCGAATATCGCCGGCGACGCTGATGCCGTCCTCGTAGTCGACGCGAATCCCGCCAACCTTACTGTAGAAGTCATATCCGCTTGCAGGGACGCTGTGAAGATACTTCTCCTGACGGAGCCCGAAGATATGACGAGGGTATCTGAGTTGTTCAAAGATTATGAAAGCAAAGTCGGTTTCATAGACAGGAGGAATTTTACCAAAAGTGAATTGCTCACAGAGCTGAGTACCGCCGGTCGTTATTGAAGCCAGGCGGCGGCCATTGTATGGTTATGCCCCCTCGAGCTGGTGCTGCCCGTTTGTGCGCCGGGTGGTGCCGGCTCTATTTTTTTGTCATTTCCTCGACGATCGCTCCGGCATCGAAGCAAACCTTGTTCAGTCCGGCAGCCGACGAGATCCTCGCGCAAATTGGATACCCGACAGCCGACCGTTTCATCAAATCCCGGCCGTCGTTCCGCGTAAACAGGTCGTCCCTCCTGCCGGAGAATTGTACTTCGCCGAGAGAGAGCATCAGCAAGTCGTCTGCATAAGGGAGAAGAAAATTCAGGTCGTGCGTTACTATGACGATGGTTTTGCCTCGATTTTTGAGAAGTGAAATGAGATTGCCGAGGAACTTCTTTTCGCGGATCGATAACCCGGCGGTCGGTTCATCCAGTGCAAGCACGGGCGTGTCCATGGCAGCCGACCCGGCGATCGCTACAAGCCTCCTCAATGCATAAGTGAGCGAGTACGGATTTGATTTGAGATGTTCGCCGAGGTGAAACGCTTCGACGATCGGATCCAGCAGAGAACCGTCGGCACCGATGTTGTCAATTCCGAACCGGAGCTCCTTTTCGACGTCCTGCGCGAACAGCTGGTCGTCGGGATTCTGAAAGCTCAGCGCGCACAAACGGGCCAGCTCGCTGGTTTTCCTGTCTTTTGTGCTGGTATCTCCAAGATGCACCTCACCTCTGGACGGTTTGAGTATCCCGTTCATCAGCCTCAGGAATGTGCTCTTGCCCGAACCGTTCTGTCCGACGACAAGGACGGTCCTTCCCGAATTAAATTCGCAGGAGACGTTTTTCAACGCCTCTGTAGATCCATATGCGAAGAAAACATTTTCATATTTCACGCTCATATCCGGTCCCTTAACCTCCTCATGGCCCTTCTATAATCAAGTTCATAGGCTGGCGACCGTATTTCTTCGCGGATAATGCCTCTTCTGGTTGCCTCGTCGACGCAGATCGCCCAGGCAGGCAAATCCAGATATTCCGATGTGGACCGGTTTATTGCCACATCCGGTCGGCCGTCAGCCGCGATCATACCGCCCGAAAGAACGACGAGCCGGTCGGCCACTTTCAGTGTCAGGTAAGGATCGTTCTCGGCTATCAGGAGGGCCATTTCTTTCTTGAGTTCCAATAACACATCCGCCAGGTATGCGGTCGTCTCAGGATCAAGCTGGCTCAACGGTTCGTCCAGAATGAGGAGCTCAGGCTTAACCGCAAGCGCAGCTGCGAGGACCACTTTCTGCTTTTCCCCGCCAGAAAGTTCCAGCGGGTTGCGCTGCGCCAGGTGTCCGATCCTGATCTTCTCAATGGCTTCTTCGACGCGCCGGCGTGTCTCCTCCCGGGGGAGGCCGAGGTTCTCACAAGGGAAGGCGATCTCTTCAAAGACCGAGGAGCGCAGGTAAGTTATCTGCGCGTAAAAATTTTGCAGGACCACTGCCATTCCTGATCCTGTTCCCTCACCCCTACTGCGTCTCAGGATTGTTCCTCCCTGTCTGGCGGCGGGATATGTTTCAAGAAGTCCGGCCGCGGCAAGACAGAACGTCGACTTGCCGGAACCGCTCAGCCCGCTGACAACGAGGCTCTCGAGTTCGTTTATATCGAGATTGAGGCCGCGAAGAGCCGGCGGTGAATCATCAGAATAGGAAAGCGAGAAATTCTTGAAAGA
The DNA here is from genome assembly GCA_021789755.1 of Bacteroidota bacterium. Classification (GTDB taxonomy): domain Bacteria; phylum Bacteroidota; class Ignavibacteria; order Kryptoniales; family JAKASW01; genus JAKASW01. The sequence continues at coordinate 1,868 of JAJYJD010000161.1, read as the reverse complement.
AATCAGAGCCATTTCGTGAGCCTCAGCACCCAGAAGCAGATTGCTGCCGCAAGGATAATTCTGCCTTCCAGCAGGCCTCGGCGGTTCACTTCAATTTGCACGATAGGGACAGGTGCGTTCAATCTCGAGTATTTCCTGTCCGAGAAGCCGGCGGCCCGCAGTGCAGTGCCGCGATCAAGGCTCTCGGCGATGTAGGAATATGACAGCGGAACCAGCATAGGAAGAAGATATCTCGCGCGCGTAAAAATATTCCTGGTGGTGTCCAGGCCGCGGGCCGACTGCGCCGTGTAGATCTTCTGTAGTTTGTCGCGCATAAGATGGACCATCGCAACGGAGAGAAGGTAAATATATACGAACCGCCTGTCGGCGCCTTTTGCGACAAGATATTCCGCCATCGTTTCTGATCTAACGCGTGAGAAGTAATAGCTGATTGCGATTACAATAAGAGTCAGCCTGACGGCTACCGCCGATGCGAAGACGAGTCCCTGGTCCTTGAATTTCAGCGGTCCAACCGCGAACGCGATGGAGCCGGTAAAAAACAGTCCGTTGATTAAGAACCCGATGAGTATGAGTGGGAGAACGAACTTCAGAAATCCGCGGTAGATTCTCTTCCTGTTCGTAGAGAAAACCGTGACCGCAACAAGGACCGCAAGTATTACGATCTGCCATTCGAGCTTGAAGGCGAAGGCGGTGAATATGACGGTTAGAGTGATGTAATGATCCAGCGGATTGTATTTCCTCCGCAGGATCTCAGGCGTTGGCATATCCGGGTAGGCGGAGCAGTATGGATTTCGGAATTCTGGTGAGCAGGAAATAGACGATGAGGTAGCTGACGGCTTTGTCTACCGGATCCGCGGCGAGTCCCTGGAGGAAGGCGCTCTGCACTATCGATTTTCCGATTGCCCTGAAATAGAGTACCAGGAAATCGGTTCCTCCCATGGTTACGCCGCCGAACATGAAGGCTGCGATCGGCGCGGAGGCGACTGCGGCGAGAACTCCCTGCACGAGCCCCGCGGGGATTGCGGCGTACCACTTTCTGAAGACTCCGATCTTCGCCACGAGCCCGCTGAACGCTCCGATGACCAGCGTGACCGGGATGAAGAAAATGAATGCGTAGTTGAAGAAGAAACCGAGTGTCAGGTTCGCAAATGCACCTGTCAGCATGCCCGCTACGGGGCCGACGACGCATGCGATCAAGATCGTCCCGATAGAGTCGAGATAAAGCGGAAGCTTTATCAGCTGGACGGCCTGTCCTACGACGATATTCAGTGCGGCCCCGAACGCTATCAGCGGAATCGTCGTGGCATTCACTTCTCTTTCGAAGCGTGAGACGGCTTCAGCCATACAGCTCTTTCATCGATGCCTCGAGACCGGCGAGCCCGGAGAGCGGCGAAATACTTCCCGCCTCCGTCACGACGGACGTGATAAGGTCGGGTCTGACTTTGTCGAAGTAAATGTTCGTCACCTCGAATTCGGGGTTGGGGAAAATTTCGTGCGGACTCTCTTCCTTATTCAGGAAACTTGCCGCGTTCTTTGCGGGATCATATTTGAGTACGCTCGTAATCGCATGGAATTCCTTTTTACTCACCGAACACGCGGCCGCGAGCGCGTACGAGCCGATCTTGTTTATGAGCGTTCCGTCGGAGAGGATGGCATCGGCTCCGACGAATGCTGCGTCGATCCGTTCGACGAAGTAACCTATCGAGGCGTCCGAAACAAGGATTGAACGGTGCCCCATCGCCTTGAGTGCACGTGCGGACTGCCGTCCCTCGAAAAGGGGGCGCGACTCCATCACATAAACCGTGGCGAGCCTCCCCTCGCCCGCTGCAATCTCGAACGTCTTCAGGACGAACTCGCTCTGGCTAAGG